>DASQXT010000511.1:0-3871 GCA_035639575.1 Geodermatophilus sp. | reverse complement strand
AGGACGCCGTGACGGCCCTGTCGGGCAGCGGGCCGGCCTACTTCTTCTACCTGGTCGAGGCGATGGTCGACGCCGGCATCCTGCTCGGCCTGCCGCGCGATCTCGCCGTGGACCTCATCGTGCAGACCGCACTGGGCTCGGCGGTCATGCTGCGCGACTCCGGCGAGCACCCGGTGCAGCTGCGGGAGGCGGTCACCAGCCCGGGCGGGACGACGATCGCCGCCATCCGGGAACTGGAGCGGCACAGCGTGCGGGCGGCGCTGATCGCGGCCATCGAGGCGGCGCATGCACGCTCGGTGGAGCTCGGACGGGCCGCACGCGACCGGTGACCGTACCGCGACGGAGCGTCAATGTGTCGACACAGCGTGACTGCGTCGCCACGAGCTGCCTTTGACGCGCCCAGGCACATGTCGACGTAGCTCCATAGGTGTAGTTCTGCCCAGGACGGACCGTTCCCCCTGTTCGTTTCTTCCATCGCTTCTGTCACGCATGTCCCCCTACTCTCTGTGTCAGCACATGCGGGCTCCGTAGTCGGTGGGGAAGCCGACGCCCGGCGCGTGCTAGGTCCGGAGATGAAGAGATGACCATGCCCCAGCGCACCGTTCCCGCCGCTTACGCCCGTCCCGGCGTCCCCGGCCCGCGCCCCGTCGGCCGGCCGATCCAGGCCGCCACCATGGCCCGCCCCGTCCCGCCGCAGCACCCGGCCGCCATGCCCGTCGGCCGCCCGCCGGTCCCGGCCCCCCGCGCCGCCGTCACCTTCCTGACGGTCGCCGAGGTCGCCAGCATGATGCGCGTCTCCAAGATGACCGTGTACCGCCTCGTGCACGCCGGCGAGCTCGCCGCCGTCCGCGTCGGCCGTTCGTTCCGCGTCCCGGAGCGCGCCGTCCAGGACTACCTGCGCGACGCCTACACCGACATCGCCTGAAGGAGGACCCTCCTGCCCCGCACCGCTCGCAGGTCGGCGGCGGGACCCTGCAGGAGGTCTGAGCGAGGGGTGGACCGGCGCGCGGTCGCGTCGCCGAGGTCGCCCGCAGCAGCACCCCACCCCCCGCGGGTGGGATCCGGATCGCCGGTGGGCCCACGCGGCAGCGTCGCCGCGGGGCCGCCGGGTACGCTCGGACGCCGAGCGACACCGGGGCCAGTGCGGCCCGGGTCGTCGCACGCGAGCTGATCACCTCGCGCGGCGCCCGGTGCGACCTCCCGGTCGACAGTGGCCGCCGCGCCGCAACGACGTCGGGAGCAGGCACATGGGTTCGGTCATCAAGAAGCGCCGCAAGCGGATGGCGAAGAAGAAGCACCGCAAGCTGCTGAAGAAGACCCGCGTCCAGCGCCGCAACAAGAAGTGAGCTGACGCTCGTGCCGCCTGCCGTCGTCCTGGTCACCGGAGTGAGCCGGTGGCTCGGGGGTGCGCTGGCGGCCGAGCTCGCTCGCGACCGCGCCATCGAGCGCGTCATCGGGGTGGACACCGTCCCTCCGTCGCCGGAGGTGCTCCGCCGGCTGGGCCGCACCGAGTTCGTGCGGGCCGACATCCGCAACCCGATGATCGGCAAGGTCATCACGACGGCCTCGGTCGACACGGTCGTGCACATGAACATCAGCTCCACGCCCGCGGGTTCCGGTGGGCGGGGGCCGATGAAGGAGCTCAACGTCATCGGCACGATGCAGCTGCTGGCCGCCTGCCAGCGGGCTGAGTCGGTCCGCCGGTTCGTGCTCAAGTCGAGCAGCGCCGTCTACGGCGCCTCCTCCCGCGACCCCGCGGTCTTCACCGAGAAGATGCAGGCCCGCCGGGTGCCCTCCGGGGGCTTCGCCCGGGACACCGTCGACATCGAGGGCTACGTGCGGTCCTTCGCGCGCCGACGTCCGGACGTCGGGGTGGCCGCGCTGCGCTTCACCAACTTCATCGGCCCGCGCATCGACTCGGTGCTCACCTCGTTCCTCCGGATGCCGCTGGTCCCGACGGCGCTGGGGTACGACGCCCGCGTGCAGCTGCTCCACGAGGACGACGCCCTCGCCGTGCTGACCAGGGCCACCACCGGTGACTTCGCCGGCACCGTGAACGTCGGCGGGGAGGGCACGTTGCTGCTGTCGCAGCTGATCCGCCGGCTCGGCCGGTTGCAGGTCCCGCTGCCCTCGCCCGCACTCGGTCAGCTGGGCCGCGTCACCCGCCGGTTCGGGTTCGTCGACTACTCCCCGGAACAGATGCGCTTCCTCAACTTCGGCCGGGTCGTCGACACGACCGTGCTGCACGACGAGTTCGGCTACACCCCGCGGTACACCACCGAGCAGGCGCTGGCCGACTACGCGACCACCCTCGTGCCGGTCATCCCGCCCGGGGTGGTCGCCGGTGTCACCGGGCGGGCGCAGGACCTCGTGGCCCGCATCGGCGCGACGGCCGGGACGGTGGGGGAGCGGCTGCGGCCGGTACCGCCGTCCCCGGGACTGCGGGCGGTGCGCGATGCCTGAGGCACGGGTCATCCCGCTGCGGCCCGACGACGAGGAGCCGCGGATCCCGCCGCCGTCGTCCGCCTCGTGGGAGGAGCAGGTGGCCGGCGGCCTGGAGTTCCTCCGCCGTCGGGTGACCGGCGACTACGACACCGACGAGTTCGGCTTCGACCCCGACCTCACCGACCACGTGCTGCTCCCGCTGCTGCGGCCGCTGTTCGAGCGCTGGTTCCGGGTGGAGACCCACGGCGTGGAGAACGTGCCCACCACCGGCGGCGGGCTGGTCGTGGCCAACCACTCGGGCACCCTCCCGCTCGACGCGATGATGGCCACGGTCGCGCTGCACGACGACCACCCGGCCCGCCGGCGGCTGCGGCTGCTCGGCGCCGACCTGGTCTTCGACCTGCCGTTCATCGGCTCGCTGTCCCGCAAGCTGGGTTCCACGCTGGCCTGCAACGAGGACGCCGAGCGGCTGCTCACCGGCGGCGAGCTGGTCGGGGTCTTCCCCGAGGGGTTCAAGGGGATCGGCAAGCCGTTCCGCGAGCGGTACACACTGCAGCGGTTCGGGCGCGGGGGATTCGTCACGGCCGCACTGCGCACCGGGGCGCCGATCATCCCGTGCGCGATCGTCGGGGCCGAGGAGACGTACCCGATGATCGGCAACGTCAAGACGGTCGCTCGGCTGTTCGGACTGCCCTACTTCCCGGTGACACCGACCTTCCCGGCGCTCGGCCCGCTCGGGCTGGTGCCGCTGCCGTCGAAGTGGCTGATCGCCTTCGGTGAGCCGATCGAGACGGCGTCCTACGGTCCGGCCGCCGCCGAGGACCCGATGCTGGTCTTCAACCTCACCGACCAGGTGCGCGAGACCATCCAGCAGTCGCTCTACCAGCTCCTCCTGCAGCGCAAGTCCGTCTGGGGCTGAGCTCCGAGGAGTGGGGCCGGAGGCTCCCGCGACCGAGCGACGGGCCGGGCTCCACGCAGGTCGGGGACGGCACCTGGCCGCGGTCGGAGCGCGGAGCGCGACAGATCAACTCAGCTTGCGGCGGCGGAGGGCGAGCGCGCCGCCGACCAGCCCACCGGACAGGGCGGCGGCCGCGACGGTGGGGACGACGGTCTTCGCGGCCTTGCGGCCGGTGCGGAAGTCCCGGATCTCCCAGCCGCGGGAGCGGGCGACCGCGCGCAGCTCGGTGTCGGGGTTCACCGCGATGGCGCGGCCGGTGAGCGTGAGCATCGGGAGGTCGTTGGAGCTGTCGCTGTAGGCCGTGCAGCGCGACAGGTCCAGGCCCTCCCGCTCGGCCAGCGCCCGGACCGCCTCGGCCTTGGCCTCGCCGTGCATGAGCTCGCCGACCAGCCGGCCGGTGTAGTGCCCGTCCACGACCTCCGCGACGGTGCCCAGCGCGCCGGTGAGCCCCAGCCGGTGGGCGATGAT
>DASQXT010000510.1:0-6640 GCA_035639575.1 Geodermatophilus sp. | reverse complement strand
TGCTCGATCAGCGCGAGGCCGCCCGCGGTCTCCCGGCCGGTGAGGCGCATGCGCAGACGCAGACCCAGGTGGTCGTACGTGTCGCCCGCGGCGGCACGAACGTGCTGAGTCGTCATGGTCACTCCCTTCCACGACGTCCCCACAGTCTGACGGCAGCCGGCGCGGTTGTCCGCGTCGGCCGACAACCCCGTCGAAGTCCCGTCGCCGCGGGTGGCCCCGCACACCGACGGCAGGAGAACCAGGTCCGTAGCACCCTCTGGAGCCGAGGCGAACTCGGGAACCAGCGGAAGGGCACGCATTCCGTCACGCCCCCACGAGGACCCGGACTACGACTCCCCCGGTCGTACACGTCGTCCCTACCGTGGCAGACGGGCGAGCCGCGTGACGGGATGACCTGGCCCGTCCACCCGCTGCACGGAGTTGGTCGGAGCCGAGGGTTGGCGCGCCTGCGTGGTGTACAGGCTGCGATCCGCAGACTGGTACATCGACCCAGTGGCGCCACCACGACGACAAATGGAGGCAGGCATGAGCGGACCCCTTCCTCTACGGCCCGGTGTCGCCGCCGGCGGCTGGCTGGCGGTCTCAGGCCAAGTCGGGCTCGAGGACGGCGCCCTTCCCGACGGGGTACGAGCGCAGACGGCGCAGGCGCTGGCCAACCTGCGCCAGGTCGTGGAGTCGCACGGCGCCGGGTTGGCCGACGTGGTCAAGACCAATGTCTTCCTCGTCAGCATGGATGACTTCGCGGTGATGAACGAGGAGTACGCGAAGGTCTTCGGCGCCGAGCCACCGGCTCGGTCGGCGGTCGCCGTCCACCAGCTGCCGCTCGGCGCGCTGGTCGAGATCGAGGCATGGGTCCACCTGCCCGGTCACTGACTCCATCCGGGGTCGTTCACGTCACTTCGAGGTGTTGCTGCATCCCCAGAGGGCCGCCATGGACGAGCCGCTTCCCGGCCGATCCACCCCCACCCGAAGCCCTGTCCCGCAAGGCGGACCTCGTGCGGTCGTCGTCAGGAGCCTGGGTCACGGGCAGCGAAGGTCGTGAGCCGCCGATCCCGACATCAACGTGGTGGACGACAGTGGGCCCGAGTTCCTCGTAGACGTCGCTCCCGCGACGGTCACCACCACGGTGCGGTCGTCCGCGCCGACGACCTCGCCCCTCGGTCCGCCATGCGCTGATCGGTGAGGCATCGTCGCTGCCTGGTCGGCCTGCCCGGCGGCCTGGTGGTCCTGCGTCGTCGAAGCTCCGGTGAGTGCGGTGCGGCTGGCCCTCCGGCGAAGACCCCACCGACGCGGACGCAGCCGTCGCAGAGGGAGCGGAGGTCCGCTGCGGGTCAATGGGAAACCGAACGGGCGACGCGGAAGCCGACGTCGTCGATCCGGAAGGTGGGATGACTCCTGCGCCGTACCGAGGCCCGACAGCTCCAGTGCTCGTCGAACCAGCCACCGCCGCGGAGCACTCGGTAGGTGCCGTACACCTCGGCGTCGTAGACGTCCCAGCACCACTCCCAGACGTTGCCCAGCATGTCGAACAGCCCCCAGGCGTTGGGCTGCTTGCCGCCCACCGAGTGCAGTCGTCCCTCCGAGTTGCCGCGGTACCACGCGACATCGTCGAGCTCCCCGTACTGCGCGGCGTCGGCCCCGGCGCGGCAGGCGTGCTCCCACTCGGCCTCGGTGGGAAGCCGGTAGCCATCGGCGGACGCGTCCCAGTCGATGCCCTCGCCGTCGGGATCGAGCCGATAGGCGGGGACCAGCTGCTCCTGGTGGGACAGCGCATTGCAGAACCGCACCGCGTCCCACCACGAGACCCCCTCCACCGGCAGCCGGTCGCCACGCGCGGTGCTCGGCCATTCCCCGATGACCTGCGCGTACTGCGCCTGGGTCACCGGATGAGCGGACATCTGGTGCGCCGCGACGTCGACCGCCCAGCTGCGCCGCGACCGACGGTCGGTCAACACCACGCTGCCCGCCGGGACGAGGACCATCGCGCCTTCCGCACCCGTCCTCATGAGGTCGGTGACGCTACCGCCACCTGAGATGACGACGGCTCGGCTGGCCTCTCCCAGCCGAGCGGCTGTCGGGCTGGGCCGGCGGCTGGGGCCCTCCGGGAGGGTCGCCTGTTCACGCCGGCGGCCGAGGCGGACCAGGGATCCCACGCGCGCGCTCAGCGTTCCAGCCGCGCCACGTGTCGAGCAGACGAACGGTCATCGGCACAACGCCAGCGGCACCCGGCGGCCGATGCGGGCGTCCCGCAGGGGATCCCGATCCGATGACGGCGAACTGAGGCATCCGACCTGGCCCTGAAGGCGGCCTTGGGGGCACTGTGGGCTGGCCGCCCGAGCCGGCGTGCACCAACGCTGGCCGTTACCTGCGAGCACCCTCAAGAGATCTCCTGGCAATTCCGGAGGTGAGGGATCACGTCAGCGTCGTAACGGCTGGCCGTGCTCGGGATCGAGCGCCACCGCCGGCTCGATGGCCGCCGGTGGCGCTGATCGATGCTCAGGCGGCTGCCGACGCGACGAGGAGTTCGCATGGGGCGACGAAGCCGTCGTCGGTCTCGAACTGCCTGAGGGCGCCCTCGATCCGGACCCACACGGCGGACCTGTCGGTCTCCGGTACGCCAACGAGCATCTGGTGCAGGGCGCCGAAGGACTCCCGTTCGAAGCTGACGCACTCGGTCGCCGATTGCAGCCGCAATGGTGCGGGGACAGCCTCGACTCGAACGTCTTCGAAGCCGGCGGTGCCCAGGGCCTCGTCGATGACCCCTGGTGAGCCGAGGCTGAAGGGTCCTGGCTGGCCGGGCTGGGGCGCCGGGAGCTGGGCCGCTTGCCGGATGATCGAGGCGGGGATCGAGAAGGAGTTCCGTTCCGGCGTGGAAAAGACGATGGCCGCGATCCTGCCGCCGCGACGCAGCACCCGGTGCATGCCGGCCAGGGCGGCCTGCCGGTCGGGGAAGTAGATGAGCCCGAGACGGGAGATCACGGCGTCAAAGGACGCCACCGGCAGGACGTCGAGCGCTTCGCCGTCGGCCTCGCGGGTCTCCACGTTGGTCAGCCCGGCCTCGGCCGCGACCTGGGCGGCGTACGAGAGAATCCTCGAGGAGATGTCCGTTGCCAGGACATGACCGCTGGGCCCGACCCGTCGCGCAGCTGCCAGGGTCTGTCCCCCTCCGCCTGCGGCGACGTCGAGCACGCGGCTGCCGGTGGTGACGTTCGCAGCATCGAGCATCTTCTCCGTTGCCGGGCCGAGCCACGTCTCCAGTGTGGGTCCCCAGCGGTTCCAGGCCTCGGCGGCGTCCTCCCACTGCTGCCGGGTCGTGGCCTTGTACTGGACAGGATCGAACGTCATGGCGCCCTCCGATCAGAGTGCCCCCCTGCCTTCTCGGAACGGTGCCGGTGAACGGGGATTGCGATCTTGCTCCGAGGCTGAGTTGGTGTCGATACCAGGTCACGTCGTGAGGGAGATGGCCGAGAGCGGAGCGCCGGCGGTTGGACCGGACATCGGCGCGGACTCGGCGAAGCTCCGGCAGCACGTCGGCGACTGACGGACCCGGTGTCCACAGGTACATCTCGAGCCGGTCGCTGTTCTCGAATGCCCCAGGGTGGGCCGCTTTGGGCGACTCGCTCCCGGCTGATCCATCCCGACCCGCACCCCTGTCCCGCAAGGCGAACCCGCTACGGAGACGTTCAAGAGAGCCGGGGCAGCCAGCCGCCGGTGTCTCGCAGGGGATCGCTGAGCGGGCAGGTAGGCGCGGTGCTCGACGTCTCGCCGACGGTGGTCCAGCCCGCGCTAGCCACGCACCCGGTAGCGGAGGTACACCACGCCGCCGGAGAGGCGGCACTCCTCGACCAGCGCGAGGTCCAGGCGGACGCCGGGAGGGATGGCGGGAGTACCACCACCCACGATCACCGGGTGCACGACCAGCCCGACCTCGTCGACCAGCCCGGCGCGCAACGCGACCGCGGCGAGCCCTGCGCCCCCGACGCTCAGGTCCCGGTCGGCGGACGCCTTGCGCTCCGCGACGTCGTCGGCGTCGAACTCGCGGGCGAGCTCGGTCCGCTGGGTGTCCACCTCCGCGAGCGTCCGGGAGTAGACGACCTTGTCGGCGGCCTGCCAGATGCGCGCGTAGTCGATTTCGACCGGAGTCTGGTCGGGCTGCTCGTGCGCGGTCTCCCAGTAGCGCATCGTCTCGTACAGTCGCCGGCCGTAGAGGTGGGTGCCGATCTGGCGTTCCTGATCGTTGAAGAAGGCGTGGAGCTCGGTGTCCGGCTCGGTCCAGTCGAAGCTGCCGGCTGCGTCGGCGATGTAGCCGTCGAGCGAGGTGTTGATCCAGTAGCGGAGCTTCGCCATGCCCGAGAAGACCGCGGGCGGTGCGGAAAGTCATCGGTGCCGAACGCAGAACGCCCCGCCGTTCCAGGGTGGAGGGCGGGGCGTGCGGCGCACAGGCGGCCGGACGCCTCCTCACGACCGCATGTTCCAGTTGGCCAAAGACCCCCGCGTCGGGTGATCGGTTCGCTCGCGACTGCTGATGAGCCCTGCGACGCTCCGCAGCGCAATGCTCACGCGCTGGGACGCCGAGCGGAAAGCCGCTCACCAGTCCGCCCGCATCATGCGGGACGGTCCGGGCCGCCGTCGCCCGCGCCGCCGGGCAGCTCACCGACTGGGCGAACCGGTGGCGCTCTCACCTACCGGACCTGCCCGCCGGACCCAGCCGGATCGCGCAGGTCGCCGGCGAGCTCGACGACCGACCGGGGCTGGAGGCGGCCCTCGACATCACCGCGCGCCGCGCCGCCGAAGACGCCCACCCCGAGCACGCCACGCTGCGGCTCTGGGACACCTCGGAGACGAGGATCCCTGGGTAGTCGGACAAGGAGCGGCTGACCTGCAGGTGCGAGGGCGGGCGTGGGACGTGTCGTCTGTGCAGGCATCGATCACCAGAGGGTCACGCCGTCTTGACGTAGCTCGACCTGCACCATGAACCCCGCAGACCTTGTGACGCGTTGACGACGGCGGGGAAGTTCTGCAGGGTCAGGCGGACGCCTTTCCAAAGTCGGGCGGCAGGAGCGAGTCCAGCCAGTTGAACGCGGCGTCCCAGAACACAACCGGGGCCATCCCTTCGCAGTGCCCTTCGGCACCCTCGGCCTTCGTGAAGAGCCGGAACTCCTTGGGACAGCTGAGGTGGTCGAAGAGGATCTTGCCCTGGCCCGTCGAGACCTCGTCGGTCTCGTTGTCCGTGACGAAGGTCGGGCAGACGACCCGGTTCACGATATCGGCATTGGTGTAGCGGAGGACGTCGGCGCAGTATGCCCTGACGCTGGTCACCCCGTGGGTCGCCATCCGGGGCTCCAGGAGAGCCTTCACGCCGGGGATGTCGAGCAGGGCGTCGAATTGCGGATCGGCGGCCGGGTCGTGCACCCGATCCATCAATGGGCCCAGCCTGGCGGTGAGTGCCGTCCCCAGGTCGTACTGGCCGGGATCGACGACCATCGCCGCGAGCCGGGGTTCCCCGGCGGCTCCCCGCGGCGCGATCAGACCGCCGAAGGACCGCCCGACCAGGACGACGCGGTCGGGATCGACCTCGGGACAAGCGGTGACGGCAGCGAACATGGCCGGCACCACGTTCTCCCAGTCCGGCCGCATCGGAACCCGCCGGTCGTACAGCATCGCTCCCTGGCCGGGGCCGTCCAGCACGGCGACGACATACCCCCGGTCCAGAGCAGCGGGCACCGAGGCGTAGAGCTCCTCCGCGGTGCCGTCGTAGCCGCCGATGTGCAAGATCGTGGGGCAGCGGCCGTCGGTATGGCCAGGGGTGAACAGATAACCCGACACTGCGCCGGACAGGATCCGCCCCGGATGACCGAAGTGGCTCAGCGCCGAGCGGAACGCCTGCACGCTGGACGCGTACCCGCTGTGGAGCTCGCTTCCGTCCAGGTTCTCCCGATGGAAGAAGAAGGCCTGGCGGAAGTACTCCGCCGCGCGCAGGTAGGCCCCGCGGGCGCTGACACGGTGTCCGTCCTTGGCCGCCTCATCGGCCTGGCCGACCAGGCGGGTCGCGAATTCCGACCATGCTCGATACCAGCTGTCCCGGTCGCCGGGCGTGATCTGTTCGGCGATGGCCAGGCATTCTCCGACATTGGCCATCCCCGAATCGGCCTTTCCGACACTGCGCTGCAACTGACCGTCAAAGGGGATGTCGTCGAAATACAGCTTCACCGGTACCTCCTCGAAGGGCCACCCGAGGTGCGGCCCGATGTTCGGCGCTGCGCCGACCATGTTGTCAACCCTGGATTGCCCCAGCAAGGTGCTGGGATCCGACCGGAAATGCGGACCGTGCCGCGGCGCTGAGGAAGGGCTGGGGCGTGCCGCACATCCGCCACCGTGGGCAGCCGAGTGGCGTCGGTGCAGGTGTGGAGGCCGAGGGCGGTAGGCGTCTTCCAAGCCGCCCTCAGGGACGTCGCCTGCCGCGCTAGCAGGCGATCTCCGCGATCGCATGGCACCGGTTTGCGCCCGGCTACTGGAGGAGAACTGGAGGTTTGCGACGCGCTCCGTCCACAGGGACGGGCTGCTCCACAGATGTGGCGCCGTGCCTTCCCTCGCGGCCCCTCGGCACTACACACGGTGGTGCGGCTGCGGTCGGCACGCG
>DASQXT010000509.1:0-4687 GCA_035639575.1 Geodermatophilus sp. | reverse complement strand
GGAGTTCCAGCCGACGTCGGCCAGCCCCGCCTGCCAGCGGCCGAAGGAGGCCTTGAGGTCGCGCATCCGCAGCGGCCGCGGGCGCCACTTGGACTCGTCGAAGTCCAGGCCGACGTGCTCGAACTGGAACACCATGTCCACCTCGGCCCGCGCCGGGTCGGTGAACAGCCGGGCCTGCTCGACCGTCACGCCCGGCATCTCGCCCACGGTCAGCAGCCGGTCCGGCCGCCCGGCGAACACCTCGCGGTGCATCTCCTGCAGGAACTCGTGGATCCGCGGCCCGCACAGGAAGGACCCCGTCCCGTCGCCGTAGGGCAGGCCCGGCAGCGGGGGGCCGTCGCGCAGGGAGCCGTCCGGGGCGACGTCCTTGCTGATCATGTTGATGACGTCCATGCGGAAGCCGTCGACGCCGCGGTCGAGCCAGTCCCGCATCATCGCGTACACGGCCTGGCGGACCTCCGGGTTCTCCCAGTTCAGGTCCGGCTGCTCGCGCGCGAACAGGTGCAGGTAGTACTCGCCGCCGGCCTCGTCGAGCTCCCAGGTGGGCCCGGAGAAGAACGAGTGCCAGTTGGTCGGCTCGGCGCCGGGCTGCCCCGCCGTCATGCCCGGGCGCGGCGGCCGCCACCAGTACCAGTCGCGCCTGGGTGAGTCCGTCGACGACCTGGACTCCAGGAACCACGGGTGCTGGTCGCTGGTGTGGTTGACCACCAGGTCCATCACCAGCTTCAGCCCCCGCTCGTGCAGCGCGGCGATGAGCTCGTCGAGCTGCGCCAGCGAGCCGAACAGCGGGTCCACGTCGGTGTAGTCGCTGATGTCGTAGCCGTTGTCGGCCTGCGGCGAGGGGTAGATCGGCGAGAGCCAGACGACGTCGACGCCCAGGTCGGCGAGGTGGTCGACGCGCTGCAGGACCCCGCCGAGGTCACCGATCCCGTCGCCGTCGGAGTCCTGGAACGAGCGCGGGTAGACCTGGTAGACGACGGCGCGGGTCCACCACGGGGGATCGGCGGGCATGCGCCCAGCCCAGCACGGCGCGCGGCGTCCCGCACCCGCTCCGCTACGGTCCGACCGTGCCTCCTGGTGTGGTGCTCGTGACCGGCGGCAGCCGCGGCATCGGTGCGGCGACCGCGCGCGCCGCGGCGGCGGCCGGGTGGTCGGTCGCCCTGACCTTCCGGGACGACGAGGCCGCGGCCGCCGCCGTCGTGACCGGCATCGAGGCCGCCGGCGGGACCGCGTGCGCCGTGCGCGCCGACGTCTCGGTCGAGGACGACGTCCTGGCCGCCTTCGCCGCCGCCGAGGCTCTGGGCCCGGTGACCGGGCTGGTGGCCAACGCCGGGATCGTGGGCCGGCGGGCGCGGGTCGACCAGCTGACCGCCGAGCGGGTGCAGCGCATGCTCGCCGTCAACGTGCTCGGCACCGTCCTGTGCTGTCGAGAGGCGGTGCGGCGGATGTCCACCCGGCACGGCGGCTCCGGCGGGTCGGTCGTGCTGGTCTCCTCGGTCGCCAGCCGGCTCGGGTCGCCCGGCGAGTACGTCGACTACGCGGCCAGCAAGGGCGCGGTCGACACGCTGGGCGTGGGCCTGGCCCGCGAGGTGGCCGGTGAGGGGGTCCGGGTCAACGTCGTCCGGCCCGGGATCATCGAGACGGAGATCCACGCCAGCGGCGGCCAGCCCGACCGGGTCGCGCGGATCGGACCGACGGTGCCGATGGGCCGGGCCGGTCGCGCGGAGGAGGTCGCCGACGCCGTCCTGTGGCTGCTCGGCGACGCCGCGGGCTACTGCACCGGCAGCGTGCTCGACGTCGCCGGCGGCCGCTGACCGGATCAGTCCCCGGGGGGCGTGTGGTGGACCGCCTCGACGTTGTTGCCGTCGGGGTCCCGGAAGAAGACGCCGTAGTAGCCGGGGTGGTACTCCGGCCAGACCCGCGGCTCGTGCAGCACCTCCGCGCCCTGTGCCCGGGCCAGCGCGAACACCTCGTCCACCGCGTCCCGCGACGGCGCCCGCAGCGCCAGGTGCACCGGCCGCTCGGTGCCCTCGGCCAGCGGGCTCAGCCACAGCTGCGGGAACCCGTCCGGCCCGCACATGCCCACCACGGGGCCGCCCGGCGTGTCGTACCGCATCGCCTCGCGCAGACCCGCCGGCGCGAACACGGTGGTGTAGAAGGCCACGGCGGCGGGGACGTCGGCGCACTGCAGGCCCAGGTGGTCGATCACGCCGCCGGACCGTAGCCCGCCCGGCGACCCGGTGGAACCGCTGTTTGGATGGGGACGACCGTCGGGACCCACCCGGCACCGACCCCAGGAGAACCGATGGCCGAGCCCACCCGCCCCGACGTCGAGCCGCCGACCGGCCCCGCCCCCGACGACCTGGTGATCGAGGAGATCACCGTCGGCGACGGCCCCGAGGCCAAGGCCGGGGACCTGGTCAGCGCGCACTACGTCGGCGTCACCCACGAGGGGGGCGAGCAGTTCGACGCCTCCTGGGACCGCGGCGACCCGCTGGAGTTCCGGCTCGGCGTCGGCATGGTCATCCAGGGCTGGGACGAGGGCATCCAGGGGATGCGGGTCGGCGGACGACGCCGGCTGACCATCCCGCCGCACAAGGCCTACGGCGACCGCGGCGCGGGCGGGGTCATCAAGCCCGGCGCGACCCTCGTCTTCGTCGTCGACCTCGTCGGCGTCCGCTGAGGGAGGCCCTGGTCAGACGGCGGTGCCGTCCGGCTCGGCCTCGACGACGGTCACCGTCGCGAGGTAGCGCCGGACGGCGTCGCGGCTGCGGGCCAGGCAGGTGAGCTGCTCCTCCAGCCGTACCAGCTCGCCGCGCAGCTGCGTCGCGAACGTGGCGGTGCAGGTCGCCGTCCAGCCGGGCGCGGCCGGGCCGCCCTCCAGGCCCATGTCGAGCACGGCCCGGACGAACCGGGTGGGCAGGCCCGCGTCGAGCAGGGCGCGGACCTGCCGCACCCGGTCCACGTCGGCCTCGTCGTACGCGCGGTAGTCGTTCGCCGACCGCGTGGGCGCCACGAGGTGCCGCTCCTCGTAGTAGCGCAGCATCCGGGTGCTCACCCCGGTACGCCTGGACAGCTCGCCGATCCTCATCCCGGCCCCTTCCGCGACGGCCCGTGGGCTTGACCTTCACATCGGTGTCGAGGTCGAGCATCCGCTCGTGGCCTGTGACACCACCCCGGTCCCCGTCCCCGCAGCGGCGCTGCCCGGCGCCGTGTGCGCCTCGCCGCGGTGGACGCTGGCCGCGCTGACCGCCGCCGCGTTCGCCACGGTCACCATCGAGCTCAGCCCGACCGGCCTGCTGCCGGTGATCGCCGCTGACCTCGCGGTGAGCCCGTCGGCCGCCGGGTCCCTCGTGGCCACCTGGGCGGTCACCCTGGCCGCGACCAGCCTGGCGCTGGTGCGGGCCACCCGCCGCCTGCCCCGGGAGCGGGTCCTCGCCGTGGCGCTGCTGGTGTGCAGCGCGGCGACGCTGGCCACCGCCGTGGCGCCGTCGCTGGGCGCCGCCGTCGTCGCCCGGGTGGCCGGCGCGGCCGCCCACGGGCTGGTGTGGGCGCTGTTGGTCCCGCACGTCACGGGTCTCGTGCCGCCCGAGCGGCTGGGCCGCGCGGTGTCCACGGTGCTGGTCGGGCCGACGGCGGCGAGCGTGCTCGGCGTCCCGGCCGCTGCGTGGCTGGGCGGGGTGGTCGGTTGGAGGTGGACGCTCGCGCTCCTGGCCGTGCTGGCCCTGCCGCCGGCGCTGGTGCTGCTCCGCGGCCGCACGGTCCGGCGGGACGCGGTGGGCACGGCCGCCGGGGCCTGGTGGCGGGACCCGAGCGCGCGGCCGGTCGTGCGCACCGCGGCCGGCACCGCGGCGTTGCTGGCGGGCCACTTCGCGGCGGCCACCTACCTGGCGGTCCTCGTGACCGACGGCGCCGGACTACCGGACGGCGCCGTCCCTGCGGTGCTCCTCGTCTTCGGCCTGGCCGGCGTCCTGGGCCTCGCGGTCGCCGGGCCGCTGTCGGACCGCCGGCCCGCCACCGCACTGCCCGTCGTCGCGGTCGGCTTCGCCGCCGCCCTCGCGGCACTGCTGCTGATCGGGACGCACCCCGCCGTCGCGGTCGCCGCGGTCGCTGTCTGGGGCGTGCTCACCGGGCTGCTGCCGCCGGTGTTCCAGACCCGCATGGCGCGGATCGCCGCCCCCGGGATCCGCGACGTCGCCGGCGCGGTCGCGATCACTGCCCTCAACGTGGGCATCGCCGCCGGCGCGGCCCTCGGCGGCCTCGTGCTGGCCCGCTGCGGGCCGACCGGGTTGGTGCTCGCGGCGGCCGGTGTGGCCGCGGCCGGTGCCCTGGTGCTCTTCGTGCGGCGGCCGGCGGTTGTGCCGGGCAACGACGGGGCACGGGAGGCGCCATGACCGAGCCAGTACCGACCCGCGACCACGCCATGGCGGAGGAGGCGGACGGTGAGTCCGGCGGCGGTGAGTCGACCGGCACCGTCGTCGTCGCCGGGCTGGCCAACCTGGGCATCGCCGTCGCCAAGCTCGTCGGCGGCCTGATCAGCCACTCCTCGGCGATGCTGTCGGAGGCGGCGCACTCGCTCGCCGACACGATCACCGAGGTGCTGCTGTTCGTCGCGCTCAAGCGCGGCAACCGGCCACCCGACGCGCGACACCCGGTCGGCTACGGCCGCGAGACCTACTTCTGGGCG
>DASQXT010000508.1:0-38314 GCA_035639575.1 Geodermatophilus sp. | reverse complement strand
TGGCCCTCCCGTCGGTGCCCGCCACGCTGGCCGGGTTCGCCCTCGCCGGGCTCGGGGTCGCCACCCTGATCCCGGCCGTCTACCAGGCGGCCGACGAGCTGCCCGGGCTCCCGCACGGGGTCGGGCTGGCGGTCATCAACTGGCTGCTGCGGATCGGCTTCCTCGTCTCCCCGCCACTGATCGGCGTCCTGGCCGACGCCACCAGCCTGCGGGTCGCCCTGCTCAGCGTCGTGCTGGCCGGGGTCGGCGCGCTCGTGCTGGGCCGGGCCCTCCCGGGCCGGCCGCCCGCGGACCGACCCGGCGGCTGAACCCGGAGCGCCGGCCGGGGCTCAGCGGCCGGGACCGGAGCTCGCCGCCAGGGTCCGGCGCACGCCCTCCTCGTACGGCGTCGCCGGGAGCCCGAAGGCCCGGGCGGCCCGGCTGCCGTCGACGACGAACGGCTGCTCGAACTGGTACACCATCTCGGCTCCCTCCCGGGCCAGCGGGACGACGGAGCCCAGGGCGCGCACCCGGCGGCTCCCGTGCCGCACCAGTCGCAGCCGGGTGCCCGCCTGGCGGCACGCCTCCGCGGCGAGCGCCCGGCCGGTGGTCACGCCCGGGTGCGGCACGTGCCACACCGCCGCTGCTGGGCCGTCCCCCGTCCCGACGGCGGCCAGGGTGGCGGCGAAGTCGTCGATGAACGTGGGCGTCAGGGGCAGGTCCGGGTCCCCGAGCCACTGCACCGGCCACCCGCGCAGCGCGGCGCGGAACACGTTGCCGGCGACGACCGACCGGACGCCGGGCCCGTAGAGCTCCCCCGCGCGGACGACGCCGACCGGCAGCCGTCCGGCCGCACCGGCGGAGAGCACTCGCTCGGCGATCCAGGCACGCAGCACGCCCTTGGCAGCGACCGGCCGCCACGGGGTCTCCTCGGTCATCGGGCCGTCGACCCGCCCGTACATCCACGTGTCGTCGGCGTACACCAGGCGTGCGCCGACGCGGGCCGCGGCGTCGACCAGGGCGTCGGTGACCACGGGGAACTCGCTGGTCCACCGCGGGAGCGCCGGCATGACGCAGTGGTAGACGGTGGCAGCGTCCCGGCAGGCCGCGGCCAGGGCCGCACCGTCGGTGGCGTCCGCCGCCGCGCGCTCCACGCCGGGCGGGCCGACGTCGCGGCCGTCGCGGGTCACCGCCCGCACCCGGTGCCCCGCCGCGCGCAGGTGCGCGACGAGCCGCCGGCCGGTCGCTCCCCCGGCGCCCACCACGGCGTGCACGCCGGAGGAGTCGACGGATCGTGCTGCTCCGTCGGTCGTCGTCCGCGGATCCGCCATCGCCGGATCGTCACACGGTCCGGGCCGGTGGTGGACGCCCCGGACCGTCCGCCACCGCCGCGACGGCGCTCATCCCGCGGGGTTCGGGTCGTGGCCGGGCACCGCGGCCTCGCGGAGGTCGGTGACCGCCAGGACGCGGCCGATCGGGTACAGCTCGATCTCGGCGTCCTCGGTCAGGGCGGCGATCACCGTCAGCCAGCCGGCGGGCCCGAAGCGGACGATCCTCCGGGGCAGCTCGATGTGGCGGGACGGGTCGGCCGGGTCCTGCACCACGACCCGGCCCTGGTAGAGGTGGCGGTCGTTGACCGTGGTGATGTCCATCGGGACAGCCTCCTGCGCGGCGGCAGCGGAGGGCGACCCCCGGTGAGATCCGCCTCGCGTTCGCCGACACGGCCCCGCACCGGTGTCGCAGCCCGTACAGTCGAGCGCGGTCGCCGTTGTGCCTCTGCTTCGTTCTCGGACGTCCGCAGTCGTCTCTGCCTGACGTTCCTCTCGGTCCTGCCGGTCGGTGCGGCGCCCCAGGACCGACAGCGGTCGGTCCTGACACGACAGCACGGAAGAGAGCACGACATGGCTCAGGGCACTGTGAAGTGGTTCAACGCGGAGAAGGGCTTCGGCTTCATCGAGCAGGACGGCGGCGGCGCCGACGTCTTCTGCCACTACTCGGCGATCACCGGGACCGGCTACCGGTCCCTGGACGAGGCGCAGCGCGTCGAGTTCGACATCACCCAGGGCCAGAAGGGCCCGCAGGCGGAGAACGTCCGCGCGATCTGAGCGACGGGAGGGGCACCCGGCACTCCGCCGGGTCCCTCCCCACGCAGGCTCACCAGGGAGGCCCCGCGGTCGGGAACCGCGGGGCCTCCCTCGCCTGCGACCCGCCTCGGCGGTTCCCCCGGACCGCTCGGGTCACACCGGTCGCCGGCCGGGAGGTGCGGAGGTGCGCCGCGTCCGGCTGAAGCGCCATCCCGCCCGCTCCAGCAGCGCGATGCACTGGTCGACCACGGCCTCGATGTCGTACTCCCGCGACACCTCCGGCGGCATGGCGAGGTCCAGTGCGTTGGCCAGGGCCACGTGGAAGTCACTCCGCGCCATCGTCGTGCCTCCCGTACCGGCTCCCCCGGCTGCGAGCGCCGGCCCTGCTCGTCGGCGACACCGCTGATGGTGCCCCCCGCCGCCCCCTCGCCGGGGACGGCGGCGGCTCACCGGTCGGCGACCCAGCTGCCGTGGAAGCCCAGCGGGACCCGCGCCGGCAGGTGGACGCGGGCGACCGGTCCACCGGCGAAGTCCTGGGCCGCGAGGACCACCAGGTCCGCAGCCCCCCGCTCGGGGTCGTGCACGAACGCCAGGACGTAGCCGTCGTCCTCGGCCGCGTCGGGCGCCGAGGGCGCGAACACGGCCTCGCCCACGGTGGCGCCACGGCCGAACCGGTGCACCTCGACGCGGCCCGTGGCCAGGTCGTGCTTGAACAGCGCGTCGGCGAACGCGTCGTCGGCGAAGGTGCCGTCGACCTGAACGGTGGCCCGGCTGACCTCTCCGGTCGCCGCGCTGTAGCCGTAGCGGTGCGGCCGGGAGACGACCCGCTCGTCGGTGCGCGGGAACTCCTGCGGGCGGTCGTCGAGGCGCTGCTGGCCGACCCGGCCCGCAGCGGGGTCGACGGTCCAGCGGTCCAGCGTCAGCGGGCCCTGCCCGGACAGGCCGGACAGGTCGTAGGCGCCCTCGTAGCGGCAGAGGTCGACGACGACCCGGTCGCCGTCGTCGTACGCGTTGAGCGTGTGGAAGACCCAGCAGGGGTCCACCTCGAACCAGCGGGCCTCGGGGGCGGTCCCCTCCCGGGGCAGCAGCCCCACCCGGGCCGGGTGCGCGGGGTTCCAGCCGTAGGGCAGCGAGGAGCCCTCGGCCGCGGCGGCCATGCTGAAGGTCACCGGGAGGTCCAGCAGGACGACGTAGCGCTCGGTCAGGGCGAAGTCGTGCATCATCGGCCCGTCCGCGACCGGGACGTCGGTGGTGCTGCTGACCCGCCCGTCGGGGCCGATGACGACGTGCTGCACGTGGTCCCATCCCCAGAAGTAGGCGACGGCGTGCAGGTCCCCGGTCCGCTGGTCGAGCTTGGTGTGGGCGGCGTAGCCGCCCGGCAGCGTGCCGCCGAAGTCGCACGGACCGACGGTGTCGAGCTCGTCGGTGAGCTCGTAGGGCAGGGCGCCGCCCTCGACGGTGGCGAGGGTGCGCCCGCCGTGCGCGATGACGTGGGTGTTCGCGGCGAAGTCCATGCCGGCGTGCACCGGCCCCCCGGCCCACCGCTCCCCCAGCGCCTCCGCCACCTGCCTCGAGCGCACCCAGCGGTTGCGGTACCACTCGGCCCGGCCGTCCCGCAGCCGGACGCCGTGCACCATGCCGGGACCCAGGAACCAGTGCTGGACCGGCTCGTCGAGGCCCAGGGGGTTGGGCCCGTTGCGCAGGTACCGCCCGTGCAGCTCGGGAGGGAGCGTCCCGGTCACCGGCAGGTCGAACGCGGTCACCTCCTCCGTGACCGGCGCGAAGGGCCCCTCGAGGAACCTGCTGCGGTCCAGCATCGGGTGCTCGGGCATCGTGGTCCCCCTGGCGATCGTCGGCACGGGCGCCGTGTCGTCGCGTACCCCCGAGAGTGTGGTCCGCCCGCTCCCCCGCCGGAAGGGCACGACCGCCGCCGGCGGACGGTCGCTCAGGTGACGATCGGGTCGACGTCCCGCGTGCAGAACATGCACACAGACGCGTCGACCGGGATGAAGCTCCTGCAGTGGTCGCACTCCCGGCTGCCCTGCGCGCCGGCGGTCTCCCGGCCGGTGGCCCGCCGGATGGCCTGGACGATGAGCATGATCGTGAGGGCCAGCAGCAGGAACGAGACCAGCGCCGTCAGGAACGACCCGTAGCGGATCTCCGCGCCGTTCACCGTCAGCACGAGGGCGTCGAAGTTCGGCTGCCCGAAGATCGCCGCGACGAGCGGCAGGATGACGTCGCCCACCAGTGAGTCGACCACCGTCGCGAACGCCGCACCGATCGCCAGGCCCACGGCCAGGTCGATGAGGCTGCCGGAGAAGGCGAAGTTGCGGAAGTTGGTGAGCAGCGTGCGCACGGGTCCTCCTACCGACCTACCGACGCGGGAGCCGCAGCCTAGAGCCGGCCGACGACGCGTGCAGACCCCCGCGTGGCGGCGCGTGCCACGGCCGGGCCCGGCGCACGGGCAGCTCCCCTGGCTCTCGGGCCGGACCGCTGCCAGGCTCCCCACGTGACCGGGACACAGGCGGGGTCGCGGGTGCACACGGTCCTCGCGTCGGCCGACCACCGCGGGTTCACCTCGCTGCGGCACAGCGGTCCACCGCGGGTGGAGCGGTACGAGCTCGGCCGGCAGCTGCGCCTGCGCACACCGCGGTCCGCGCTCGGGGACTGGACCCCGCCACCCGACCGGCCGGACGTCGTCGACCAGGTGGTCCGCTCGCACGAGGGGCGGCTGACCTGGCTGGTCCCCGTGCGCGTCGGGCGGATGATCGCCTCCCCCTACGCCTTCCTGCGCGGAGCGGCCAACGTGCACGCCGCGGACTCGGCCGGGCTGCCCGCCACCGGGATCACGCCGGTCGTCTGCGGTGACGCGCACCTCGGCAACTTCGGGTTCTACGCCTCCCCCGAGCGCGACCTCGTGTTCGACCTCAACGACTTCGACGAAGCGCACCCGGGCGCGTGGGAGTGGGACCTGCGCCGGCTCACCACCAGTGTGTGGGTGGCCGGCCGGGAGAACGGGACGTCCGAGGCCGCGTGCGGCGGTGCGGTCGCCCGGTGCGTCGAGGAGTACCGCCTGCACATCACGGCGCTGGCCGAGCAGCCACTCCTCGCGCGCTCGTACGAACACCTCGACGTCGACCGGATGCTGCGGACGACGCCCGGCGCGGACCTGCGCGCGGAGATCGAGACGTCCGCCCGCCGGGCCCGCAGGCGCACCGGTGACCGGGCGCTGCCCCGGATCACCGAGGAGCGGGACGGCGCGCGCCGGATCGTGACCGAGCCGCCGCTGGTCACGCGCCCGCAGCCGGCCGAGGCCGAGCAGCTGGCCGAGGCGCTGGACGCCTACCTGACGACGCTGCCGCCGCACTGGGCCCGGGTGGTGGGCGGGTACCGCCTGGTCGACATCGCCCACAAGGTGGTCGGCGTGGGGTCGGTCGGGCTGCGCGCGTGGGTGGCCCTGTGCGAGGGCAGCAGCGCCGACGACGTGCTGTTCCTCCAGCTCAAGCAGGCCCGCCGCTCGGTCGTCGCGCCGTTCGTGCACGGCGGGTCGGCGTGGCACGCCCACCAGGGCCAGCGCGTCGTGGAGTACCAGCAGGCGGTGCAGACCGTCAGCGACCCGCTCCTCGGGTGGACGAGCGTGGGCGACGTCCAGTACTACGTCCGCCAGTTCCGGGACATGAAGGGGGCGATCACCGTCGCCGGCATCGACGCCCCCGCCCTCGTCGCGTACGCGGGCATCTGCGGCTACCTGCTGGCCAAGGGGCACGCCCGCACCAGCGGGGCGTCGATGATCGCGGGCTACCTGGGGGGCGGCAGCAAGGTGCGCCGTGCGTTCTGCCGGTTCGCCCGCGCGTACGCCGACCAGACCGAGCGCGACCACGCCGACCTGGTGCGCGCGGTGCAGCGGGGCGCTCTCCCGGCCGAGACCGGCATCTGAGCGCACGGGAGCCGCGCCGGGGCCGGCCGGACCCGCCGGCCGGCCCGCGGCGGGGGATCAGAAGGCGGGGATGACCGCGCCCTCGTAGGTGTCCTGGATGAACTGCCGCACCTGGTCGGAGTGCAGCAGCTTCTCGAGCTGCTGGATCCGCTCGTCGTCCTCGGTGCCGGTCCGCACGACCAGCAGGTTGGCGTTGGGGTTGCCCTCGGCCGACTCCAGCGCGAGGGCGTCCTCGGCCGGGACGAGGTCGGCCTCGATGGCGTAGTTGCCGTTGATCACCGCGATGTCGACGTCGGCCAGTGACCGGGGCACCTGCGCGGCCTCGACCTCGGAGATCTTCAGGTCCTTGGGGTTGTCCTGGACGTCGAGGGACGTCGGCGCCGCGTCGCCGGTGTCGGCCAGGGTGATCAGCCCGTTGGCCTCCAGCAGCCGCAGCGCCCGGGCGGCGTTGGTGGGGTCGTTGGGGATCGCCACGGTCGCGCCGTCGGGGAGGGCGGCGAGGTCGGTCAGCGACCGGGAGTAGATGCCCAGGGGCTCGATGTGCACCGGTGCCAGCGGGGTGAAGTCGTAGCCGGCGCTGGCCTCCTGCTCCTCCAGGTACGGGATGGTCTGGAAGTAGTTGGCGTCCAGGGATCCGTCGTCCAGGGCGACGTTGGGCTGCACGTAGTCGGTGAACTCGACGATGTCGAGGTCCAGGCCGGCGTCCGCGGCGAGGTTCTCGTCGACGAAGCGCAGGATCTCGGCGTGCGGCACCGGGGACGCGCCCACCCGCAGCGGCTCGTCGGCCGCGGACAGCTCGGCCTCCCCGCCGCCGCAGGCGGCCAGCAGGGCGGTCGCCGCGGACGCGGCCAGGAGCGAGGTGAGACGACGGGAACGCATGACGGGGGTCCTCCTCGGACGGGGTGGGGGCGGCGGCCGGCCGGCCGCCGCGGGGTCAGACGTGCGCCAGCCGGCGCGCCCAGTGGTCGCCGGCCCACTGCAGGGCCTGCACGATGACGAGCAGCAGGACGACGGTCAGCAGGGTGATGTCGGTGCGGAACTGCTGGTAGCCGAAGCGGATGGCGAAGTCGCCGAGCCCGCCGCCACCGACGGCGCCGGCCATCGCCGAGTAGCTGATGAGCGCGACGACGGTGACCGTGATCCCGGCGATGAGCGAGGGCCGCGCCTCGGGCAGCAGCACGGTGCGGACGACGTCCCGGCGGCGGGCGCCCATGGACATCGCCGCCTCGACCTTCCCGGGGGCGACCTCCCGGAGGCTGGTCTCCACCAGGCGGGCGAGGAAGGGGACGGCGCCGATCGTCAGGGGCACGATGGCCGCCGTCGAGCCGATCGTCGTCCCGACGATGCCGCGGGTGACCGGGGCGACCAGGAACAGCAGGATGATGAACGGCAGCGAGCGGCCGAGGTTGACCACCAGCCCCAGGAACCGGTTGAGCAGCGGCCGCGGGGTCAGCGCGCCGGGGGCGGTGACGGTCAGCAGGATCCCGAGCGGGATGCCGAGCAGCACGGTGAGCAGGGCTGCGACCCCGACCATGTACAGCGTCTCGCCGGTCGCCTCGACCAGCTGCGGCCAGACGCGGGTCCAGTCGCTCATCGGGCCGCTCCCGTCGCCGCTACCGCGTTCGCGTCGCGGGGCACCGCCTCGATGAGGACGCCGTCGTCGCGCAGCCCGCGCAGCGCCCCGTCCAGCCGGGTCAGGTCGCCGGTGGCCCGCAGCAGCAGCCGGCCGTAGCGGCCCCCGGCGACGGTCTCCACCGACCCGCCGGCGACCTCCACCGCGAGCCCCAGCTGCCCGACCAGGGTCTGCAGGACGACGGTCTCGGGCGTGCGGTCGGTCACGGTCACCCGGAGCAGGACCCCGTCGTGGCCGGCGTCGGCGTCGGCGAGCGGCGCGGGCAGCAGGGCGTCGCTCAGCGGCGAGTGCTCCCGGGTCAGGACCTCCGAGAGCCGGCCGCTGTCCACGACGCGGCCCCGCTCGAGGAGGACGGCGCTGTCGCAGACGGCCTTGACGACCGCCATCTCGTGGGTGATGAGCAGCACGGTCAGGCCCAGCTCGGAGCGCACCCGGCGCAGGAGCTCCAGCACGCCGGTGGTGCTGGCCTGGTCCAGGGCGGAGGTCGCCTCGTCGCAGAGCAGCACCGTGGGACGGCCGGCCAGGGCACGGGCGATCGCGACCCGCTGCTTCTGCCCGCCGGAGAGCTGCCCGGGGTGCGCGTCGGCCCGCTCGCCCAGCCCGACCAGGTCCAGCAGCTCGACGGCGCGGCGGCGGCGCTCGGCGCGACCGACGCCGGCCAGCTCGAGCGGGTGCTCGACGTTGCCGGCCGCGGTCCGCGAGTCCAGGAGCTCGAAGTGCTGGAAGACCATCCCGATCGAGCGGCGCGCCTGGCGCACCTGGTCGTCCGGCAGCTCGGTGAGCACCCGGCCGTCGACGGTCACCGACCCCGACGTGGGCCGCTCCAGCAGGTTGACCAGGCGCACCAGCGTGCTCTTGCCCGACCCGCTCGGGCCGACCACGCCGGCGAACTCACCGGCCTCGACCTGCAGGGTGACGCCGTCGACGGCGACGACCTCCCCGGACCGTCTCCGGGCGGGGAAGACCTTGCGGACGTCGTGCAGATCTATCACGGGTGGGCAGTCCTCGGGGGGTGAGCAGGCGGGAACGGGGGGCCGGACGACGCCGGCCCGTGGGCAGCCCCGGGCAGGGCGGCACCGACGCCGGACGACGTCCGGGCGGCGCGGTGGACGACGCGCCGGCGGGAACCGTGTGCCCCGGACGGCGGGGCAGCTACCGCGACGGGGGCCGGGCGGTCAGCGACACAGGGCCGCGGCGGTGCGGCACAGGTCGACGTGCCGGCGGGCCCACGTGGGCGCTGGGCCTGTCATCGCGTCCTCCATCGGTCCTGGCAGTAGCACCCTCGTCCGCCGGGGCGGGGGGTTGCTGCGGCGTCGTCGAGCCAGGTCTCTCGGCCGCTCCGGATGGCGTTGCCCATCGACTCTACTGAGCCCACGGGCCCGACCGGCACGCCGGACCTGCGACCTCGCCCACAGCCGGCGGGGCCGGCAGCGCTCCCCGGGGTCCGCCGGTCGCTGCGCATTGCCGTACGCCGAGGTCAGGAGCACCGTGGCGCTCGACACCACCCACCGAACGGACCCCGGAGGCCGCGGTGCACCTGACCCCCCGCGAGCAGGAGCGCCTGCTGCTGTCCAGCGCCGCCGAGCTCGCCCGCCGGCGGCTGGCCCGGGGCGCCCGCCTGGGGGCGACCGAGGCGATCGCCCTGGTCTGCGACGAGGTCCTGGAGATGGCCTGGGACGGGCTGCCGCTGCAGGAGGTCGTCCGGCGGGCCCGGAGCGTGGTCGCGGCCGACCAGGTGCTCCCCGGGGTCGCCACCGCCGTGCCCAGCGTGCAGGTGGAGGCGCTGTTCCCCCACGGCACGACCCTGGTCCACGTGCCCGAGCCGTTCGGCCCGGCCGACCCGACCGGTCCGGGCGCCGTCCTCGCCCAGGACGGCGACGTCGAGCTGGCGCCGGGCCGGCTGCGGCGCACCGTCGAGGTCGCCAACCGCGGCGACCGCTCCGTGTGGATCTCCTCGCACTTCCCGCTGGAGGAGGTCAACCCGGCGGTCGAGCTCGACCGCGAGGCCGTACGTGGGTTCCGGCTCGACCTGCCGGCCGGGGTCAGCCGGGAGTTCCCGCCCGGCACCAGCTCCGTCGTCCCCGTGGTGGCCCGCGGAGGTCCGCGGTGAGCCGCATCTCCCACGCCCGCTACGCCGGCATCTACGGCCCCACCACCGGTGACCTGCTGCGCCTGGGCGACACCGACCTGTGGGTGCGCATCGAGGCCGACGACACCGAGCCCGGCGACGAGCTGCTCGGCGGCTGCGGCAAGACGGCCCGCGACGGGCTGCTCGTGACCGACCGCGCCCCCGGGGACAGCGCCCTGGACATGGTGGTGCTCGGCGTCGTGCTCATCGACCCGCTGCTCGGGGTGCGCAAGACCAGCATCGGCGTCAAGGACGGCCGCGTCGTCGGCGTCGGCCGGGCGGGCAACCCGGACGCCAGTGACGGCGTCGAGCTGGTCGTCGACTCGCACACGGCGATGATCACCGGGGAGGGTCTCGTCGCCACCCCGGGCGTCGTCGACTCGCACGTGCACCTGTCCAGCCCCGAGGTCGCCCCCGCGGCCCTGGCCGCCGGGGTGACCTCCCTGGTGGGCATGGGCATCGGCGGCGTGTGGGACGTCGGCGCCAACCCCGCCGCGAACCTGCACACGCTCGTCGAGGCGTGGCGGGACACCCCGCTCAACGCGGCCTTCCTCGCCCGGGGGTCCACGTCGTCTCCCGAGCTGCTCGAGCGGGCCGTCCTCGCCGGGGCCGGGGGGTTCAAGATCCACGAGGACTGGGGCGCGACGCCGCGGATCGTGGACACCTGCCTCGGCGTGGCCGACGACGTGGACCTGCCCGTGGCCCTGCACACGGACACCCTCAACGAGTCCGGCGCCCTGGCCGACACGCTGTCGGCCACCCGCGGCCGGACGGTGCACGCCTACCACGTCGAGGGCGGTGGCGGGCACGCCGACCTGCTGCAGGTGGTGGCCGAGGCGCACGTCCTGACCTCCTCGACCACGCCGACGCTGCCGCTGACGGTCGCGACGGTCGACGAGCTGCTGCCCATGACCCTGACCGTCCACCGCGGTCACCGGGGCATCGACAGCGACGTCTCCATCGCCGCGAGCCGCGTGCGCGAGCACGGCATCGCCGCGGAGAACGCCCTGCACGACCTGGGCGCCATCAGCATCGTGAACTCCGACTCGATGGGCATGGGCCGGATCGCGGAGACCGCCCGGCGCACGTGGCAGCTGGCCCACGTGCAGGCGCACCTGGCCGGCCAGGCCGGGCCGGAGCACGTCAACAACGAGCGGGTGCTCCGCTACCTGGCCAAGATCACCGTCAACCCGGCCATCGCCCACGGCATGGCGCACGAGGTGGGGTCGCTGACGCCCGGGCGGCTCGCGGACGTCGTGCTGTGGCACCCGGCCACCTTCGGCACCGCGCCGGAGCTCGTGCTCAAGTCCGGCTTCGTCGCGTGGGGGACGTCGGGGTCCGGCTCGGGCTCCACCCGGCTGACCCAGCCGCGCGTCCTGCGGCCGTACTTCGGCGGCCTCGGGGCCGCGCCGCGCCGGCTCTCGCGGGTGTTCGTCTCCGAGCAGTGCCTCGCCGACGCCGACGCGCGCGGGGCCCTGCCCCGGGGCGTGCGCTACGCCGCCATCCGGGCGAGCCGGGGCCTGACGAGCGCGGACATGGTCGCCAACACCGCCCTGCCCGCGGTGGCCGTGCCGACCGAGCCCGGTCCCGTCCTCGTGGACGGGCGTCCCGTGCCCGTCCACCGCGTGTCCGACCTGCCCCTCACCCGCCTGCACCACCTGGCCTGAACGGAGCGACCGTGCTGGACGTGCTGCTGCGGGACGTCCGCGTGCACACCGTCGACGACGCCCGTCCCACGGCGTCGGCGATCGGCGTGCTCGGCGGCCGGGTCGTGGGCCTGGACGAGGAGGTCGTGGACCTGCCCGCGCGGACGGTCGTCGAGGGCCAGGGTGCCGTGGTGGTCCCCGGCTTCGGGGACGCGCACAACCACATGGCCTGGTTCGGCCAGTCGCTGGGCGAGGTCGACCTGTCCGCGGCCAGCAGCCTGGCCGGCGTCGAGGAGGCCGTGGCCCGGGACGCCGCGCGCCTGCCCGCGGATGCGTGGGTCGTCGGCTCCGGCTACGACGACACCGTCATGGGCGCCCACCCCGACCGCGCCCTGCTGGACCGGGCCGGCGGTGGCCGCCCGGTGTGGCTGAAGCACCGCTCGGGCCACATGAGCGTGGTGAGCAGCGAGGTGCTGCGCCGCTGCGGGATCCTGGACGGCGGCGTGGAGCAGCCGGAGGGCGGCGTCGTCGTCCGCGACGGGTCCGGCGCGCCCACGGGGCTGCTCCAGGAGCGCGCCCAGGCGCTCGTCGACGACCTCGTGAAGCCGTACCCGGTGGAGGAGGTCGCGACGGCGCTCGGCCGGGCGAGCGAGGTCTACGCCGCGGAGGGGCTGACCCACGTCGTCGAGGCCGGCATCGGCCTGGGCCTGCTCGGCCGCACGCCGGTGGAGGCGGCCGCCTACCTCCTCGCCCGGGACCGGGGGCTGCTGCGCACCCGCGTCGAGCTGATGGTCGCCGGCGACACCCTGCACCGCCTCCGGGCGCACCCCGCCGACGGCATCGACGTGGGCCTCGACCTGGGGCTGCGCACCGGTTTCGGCGACGACCGGCTGCGGCTGGGGCCCATGAAGATCTGGCTGGACGGGTCGTTGATCGGGCGCACGGCCGCGCTGTCCGAGCCCTTCTGCGACCACGGGACCGCGGTGTTCCAGGACGACCCCGACGTGATGCGCCGCCTCGTCGTCGACGCGCACCGCGCCGGGTGGCGGGTGGCCGCGCACGCCATCGGCGACGACGCCGTGGAGCTGGCGCTGGACGCCTTCGCCGAGGCCGCCCGGGTGCACCCGCGCGCCGACGTCCGCCACCGCGTCGAGCACGCCGGCCTGGTCCGTCCCGACCAGCTCGCCCGCTTCGCCGAGCTGGGCGTGGTGCCCGTCCCGCAGCCGCGCTTCCTGTACGCGATCGGGGACACCATGGCCGCCGCGGTGGGGCCCCGGCGCGTGGACTGGCTCTACCGGCACCGCTCGTTCCTGGACGCCGGACTGCGGGTGCCCGGCAGCTCCGACCGGCCGGTCGCCCCCGGTGCCCCGCTGCTCGGCATGCAGTCCATGGTCGAGCGCCTGTCGTCCGGCGGGACCCTGATCGGGGCGGACGAGCGCGTGAGCGCCGCCCAGGCACTGCGGGCCTACACCCTGGACGAGGCCTGGGCCAGCCACGACGAGCGGACCCGCGGCAGCCTCACCCGCGGCAAGCTCGCCGACCTGGTGCTGCTGGACGACGACCCGCTGCGCGTCGACGCCGACCGGATCGGCGCCATCGGCGTCCTGACGACGCTGGTCGCCGGGGCGCCCGTGCACGACACCGGTCTGTTCGCGGGCCTCGACCTCCCCGCACCCACCCCCACCCCGAGGGAGCGCAGGCATGAGTGACCCGACCGCCCCGTCACCGCGAACGGCGAGGACCTCCGCCGCCGGCGCGCGCGTCCACGTCAGCGCCCAGGACGCCCGCCGCGTCGCCTTCGCGGCCTTCGTCGGCACGGCCCTCGAGTGGTACGACTACTTCCTGTTCGGCACCGCCGCCGCCCTGGTGTTCAACCGGCTGTACTTCAGCACCCTGGACCCGGCGGCGGCGACGCTGGCGTCCTTCGCCACCTTCGGCGTCGGCTTCGTCGCCCGCCCGGTGGGCGCGGTCGTCTTCGGCGCGGTGGGCGACCGCATCGGCCGCCGTCCCGCCCTGCTGATCACGGTCGTGATGATCGGCGCGGCGACCGGGCTCATCGGCCTGCTGCCCGACTTCGCGGCCATCGGCGTCGCCGCGCCGATCCTGCTGGTGCTGCTGCGCCTCGCGCAGGGCGTGGCCGTCGGTGGCGAGTGGGGCGGCGCGGTCACCCTGGCCGTCGAGCACGCCCCACCGGACCAGCGCGGCCGCTACGCCGCCCTGCCGCAGCTCGGTTCCCCGGTGGGCACGCTGATGTCGTCGGGCGCGTTCGCCCTGGTCCTGCTGCTGCCCGACGCCTCGTTCGACTCGTGGGGGTGGCGGCTGCCCTTCCTCGCGGCCTTCCCCCTGCTCGTCATCGCCTTCTACATCCGCCGCCGTGTCGAGGAGTCGCCGGTCTTCGACCAGATGCTCGCCCGGGAGGCCGACCGGCCCAGGATCCCGGCCGGCGAGGTCGTCACCCAGGCCTGGGGCCGCCTGGTCGTCGCCATCGCCGCGGCGTTCCTCGGCGTCGGCGGGTTCTACGTGCTGACCACCTTCGCGATCAGCTACGGCGTCGACACCCTCGGCCTGTCCCGCAGCCTCATGGTCAACGCCACGCTGGTGGCCGCCCTGGTCGAGATGGTGGTCATCGTCCTGTTCGGGCGCATCGCCGACCGGCTCGGCCCGGGACGGGTGACGTTCTGGGGCGGCGTGGCCAGCGCGGTCCTGGCGCTGCCGGTCTTCGCCCTGCTGACGACGCGCTCGCCGGTCGCCGTCGTGCTCGCCATCTCGGTCGGGATCGCCGCGCTCTCCGTGGCGTACGCCGTCACCGGGGCCCTGCTGGCCGAGCTGTTCCCCGCCCGCTACCGCTACAGCGGGGTGGCACTGGCCTACAACATCGCGGGCGCGCTCAGCGGCTTCCTCCCCTTCGTCGCGACCGCCCTGACCAGCGGCATCGGCGACGACCCGTGGGTGCCCGCGGCCCTGCTGATCGCCGTCTCGCTCGTCACCGCCGTCGGCGGGTTGGTCGGTGAGCGCATGCGCGTGCGCGACGAGGTGGTCGTGGACTGAGACCCCGTCGTCCGACGCATGCGGGCGCGGGCGGCCCGGCTACACGTGCGGCTGCCCGGTCGAGGCGCTGGTGCCGCCGTCCACCGGCAGGACGACGCCGGTGAGGTAGCCGGCCGCGTCGCTGGCGAGGAACAGCACCGGCGGCGCGACGTCCTCGGGCCGGCCCGGGCGGCCGAGGGCGATCCGGTCGACGAACGGCGCCAGCGACGCCTCGTCCCGCCCGACCCCCTCGGTGAGCTCGGTCAGCGTGAAGGCCGGCGCAACGGCGTTGAGCCGCACCCCGCGGGACCCCCAGTCCAGGGCCAGGGCGCGGACGAAGTTGCTGATCGCCGCCTTGGTGGCGTTGTACGCCGCCTGGCCCCAGTCCCCCCGGTCGCCGGAGACCGAGGAGACCGCGACCAGGTTGCCTCCGGACTCGGCCAGCTGCGGCAGCGCGGCCTTGGCCAGGTGGAAGAAGGCGTCGACGTTGGTGGCCCGCAACCGCTCCCAGGCCTCGTCGGAGAGCCCGGTGATCGGCCCGGTGGCGTAGTCCGCGGCGTTGCTGACGACGACGTCGAGGCGGCCGAAACGGTCGACCACCTGCCGCACCAGGCCGGGGACCTGCGCGCCGTCGGAGAGGTCGGCGGGGAACGCCGCGGCGCGCTCGGCCGGGTACCCCTCCAGCGCCTGCTCGAGGCGGTCCTGGCGGCGGCCGGTGACCGCGACCGTGGCGCCGGCGTCCAGGAAGGCGCGGGTGACGGCCAGGCCGATGCCGCTGCCCCCGCCGGTGACCAGGACGACGGAGTCGGTGAAGTCGAAGCTCGCGGAGTTCACGACCACCCTGTGCCCCGCGGCCGGTTGCCGCACCCGTGTCACACCCAGCGCCTAGCCTCGCGGTGTGGGGTTCACCGTTCCCGACGCGCACCTGCTGGCGCTGCACGCCCACCAGGGCCAGGTCGACAAGCAGGGCCGCGACTACTACCTGGCCCACCTGCGGCCGATCGCCGAGGCCCTGCGCCCCCACGGCCCGCACGCCGAGATGGCCGGCGCGCTGCACGACATCGTCGAGGACACCCGCGACCACCCCGACCCCGCTCGCCGCTACGACATCGACCGGCTGCGCTCCCTCGGCGTCCCGGAGGTCGTCGTCGAGGCGATCGACGCGGTCACCCGGCGCCCCGGCGAGCCCTACATCGCCGGCCTGATCCGCCGGGCCGCGGCGCACCCGCTCGGCCGGCTGGTCAAGCTGGCCGACAACGCGCACAACCTCGCCTCGAACGCCGAGCTGGCGCAGGTCGACCCCGACAAGGCCCGCAGTCTGCGCGAGGGCCGCTACCGCCCGGCCCGCCGGATCCTGCTGGCCGCCGAGGCCGCCGACACCCGCTCCGGACGCCGCGTCCTCGTCTGAGCCCGGCCCCGTCCCGGGCCCCGCCCTGCGCCTGCGGAGGGCGGGGAGGACGAGGTCCCTTCAGCGGTGGAAGAACAGCCGGATGGCGGTGCCCGCCGGGGAGGAGCGGACCGCCGCGTCGTCGGCCAGGCTCCACGCCAGCCACATCCCCCGGGCGCCGTCGGGGTCCTCGGGAGGCGGGACGTAGCCGAGGGTCTCGTCGGGCAGGCCCGGCCCCGGGTCGGCGACCTCGACGACGAGGGTGTCCCCCTCGGTCCAGGACGACACCTCGGCGAAGGCCGCCACGCGCAGCGCGTTGACCACCACCTCGTGGGCGGCCTGGACGACGTCGCCGACGCGCGCGGGCCACCAGTCGAGGGCGGCCGCCGACACGGTGCGGCGGCCCTCCCGGGGTGTCGTCAGCACCGCGACGGGAGCGCGCGCCGGCCGCTGCACCCAGGCCGGGTGGACCGACCGGAGGAACCGCTCCGGTTCCTCGTAGGCCGGCTGCGGGACCGGTGCGGAGCCACCCCAGGTGAGCGGGTGGGTGCGCGCCACCGCGTCCAGGACCGACGCCGGGATCCGCTGCCGGTCGTGCAGGCACAGGCTGTAGTACGGCAGGGCGGCGTAGCAGCGGTTGGCGACGGCCTCGAACCGGCTCCACTCCCGCCCGTCGTCGCGGGCCAGCCAGGTGGGCTCCGCGGCGAGCCGCCAGGTCGGCGCCACGGCCTGCAGGGCACGGAGGTCCCGGTCGTAGGCGTGCAGGGTGCGGTGGCCGCCCCGCCACCAGGTCTCCGCGGCGGCGAAGGTCGCCAGGCGACGCACGTCCGCGCCCAGCTCCTGGGCGAGCAGCGCCCGGACCCGTTCACCGGCGACGACGAGCACCGGCTCCCCGCGGGACAACCCCTCCACCGCGAACGGCACGACCCGGTCGACGAGCTCCTGGTCGGCGCTGAACGCGAAGGCCTCGTGGGCGAAGCTCCGCCCGTCCCAGTCGCCGGTCGGGCGCACTCGGGTCACGCCGGCACCGTCTCCCCAGCGTCCAGGCCGAACAGCGCCAGGCAGCGGGCGACGATCCGGGGGGCCCGCACCAGCCGCAGGTGGACGTCGGCCCCGCGCAGCACCTGGGCGGCCCGGGCCAGCGCGCGGGCGCCCGCGACGTCCAGGAACCGGAGGTCCGAGAGGTCGAGCACGACCTCACCGGGGGCGCCGCAGGCGACGTCGACGAGCGCGCGGGCCAGGCCGTCGGCCTGGGTGACGTCGACCTCACCGTGCAGCGACAGCGACGACCCGCGCCCGGACAGGTGGGCGAGGGGCTCCTCGTCGCCGTGGTGCTGGTCGGGGTGCAGGAGGGTCACCGGTCCGAGGACCTCCGCCCCCAGCGATGCCTCGTACAGGCAGAGCGCGGTCATGGCGACCGAGCCCATCAGGGCGTCGGCCAGCTGCTCGTAGACGTGCAGCCGTCGCCGCCCGTCGACCCCGCCGCGGACCAGCGGGGTGACGTCGGCGGCGACCCGGAGGCCGGTGCGTCCGCGCGCCAGGGCCGCGTCGACCAGGCTCCGGTACGCCGCCACCTGCTCGGCCGCTGAGAGCTCTCCGTCGAAGGCGTACACCTCGGCGGTGCTGCGCACCTCCAGCTGACCGCTGGCGAGCATCTCGTCCCGGCCCGGCAGTGCGGCCAGGCCCGGCAGCAGCTCCGGGAGCGACGCCCCGACGAGCAGTAGGTGCTCGCCGAGCCGTCGTCCCTCGTCGAGGAAGGGCAGGACGGCGGCCGTGAAGTCCGCGGCGTCGGCGAACGTCCAGCAGACGTGGTCACCGGGGCGCAGACCGGTCGGGGCGTCCAGCCTCTGCAGGGCGCTCACGTCGGCGACGTTACCGCCGCGTCCGCTCGTACGGGAGGGGGCCTCCGAGGTCGTCCGTCCGGCGCGGCGGGGTCCCGGCGTCGTGCCGGCCGGGTGCGTGCCCCCCGGCGGTGGTCGCAGGGGGTGCCCGAAGCCGAGGTCACCGGCTACGGTCGCGGGCATGTGACCCAGATCACGGAGGGGGACCCGTGACCACCAGTCCGACGACACCACCGCGCCAGCGCTCGTCCAGCCGGCCACGCCCGGCCGCCGAGGACCGGCTCCCGCCGGCAGAACCCGGTCCGCCGGCTCCGGTGGAGGGCGGTGAGGACGTCGGCCTCCCGTCCCCGCGGGGCATGGCCCGGGGTCTGTTCGCCACCTTCACCCAGCCTCGGCCGATGGCGCGGGAGGCCGCCCGGCTCGGGCGGGACACCCTGCGCATCCTCCGGGGCACCGCCGACGTCGCGCCCTCCCCCAAGGACAAGCGGTTCGCCGACCCGGCCTGGTCGTTGCACCCCGGGTACCGCCGGCTCGCCCAGTCCTACGTGGCGGCGGCGGCGTCCCTGGACCGCCTGGTGCAGGACTTCGAGGCCGGCGGCGCCGACTGGCGCGAGGTCGAGCAGGTGCGCTTCGTGCTCAACGCCCTGACCAGCGCCATGGCGCCGACCAACACCCTGATGGGCAACCCGGCCGCGCTCAAGCGGGCGTTCGACACCGCAGGGGTCAGCGTCGTCCGCGGGCTCCGGAACGCCCTGCACGACCTCGTCCGCAACGGCGGGCTGCCCCGCCAGGTGGACCGCAGCGCCTTCACCGTGGGCGTCGACCTCGGCATCACCCCGGGCGCCGTCGTCCACCGGGACGAGGTCATCGAGGTGATCCAGTACACCCCCTCGACGCCGCGCGTCCGGCAACGGCCCCTCGTGATCGTGCCGCCGCCCATCGGGCGCTTCTACTTCCTCGACCTGCGACCGGGACGCAGCCTCGTCGAGTACGCGGTCAGCCGGGGCCTGCAGGTCTTCATGATCAGCTGGCGCAACCCGACCAAGGAGCAGGCCGAGTGGGGCCTGGACGAGTACGCGCAGGGCGTCCTCACCGCCGTCGACGTGGCCCGCGAGGTCACCGGCTCCCCCGACGTCACCACCCTGGGCCTGTGCGCCGGCGGCCAGGTCATGACGACGGCGCTCAACCACCTCGCCGCGACCGGCGACGACCGCGTGCACGCCGCCGGCTACGCGGTGACCCTGCTCGACTTCGCCAGCCAGGCCCCGCTCGGCGCCTTCTCCGGGCCGCGGATGCTGGAGACCGCCCGGCGCAACTCCGCCCGGCGGGGCGTCATCAGCGCCCGGCAGATGGGGTCGATGTTCACCTGGATGCGCCCGGACGACCTGATCTTCAACTACCTGGTGCAGCAGTGGCTCATGGGCGAGGACCCGCCCGCCTTCGACATCCTCGCCTGGAACGCCGACGGGACGAACCTGCCCGCGCGGCTGCACGAGCAGTTCCTCGACATCTTCGGCAACAACGCCCTGGTCAAGCCGGGGGCGCTGCGGGTCCTGGGGACGCCGGTCCACCTCAGCCGGATCACCCTCCCCACGTTCGTCACCGGGGCGCTCACCGACCACATCACCCCCTGGCACGGCTGCTACCGCACCACCCAGCTGCTCTCGGGGCCGAGCACCTTCGTGCTCAGCTACAGCGGCCACATCCAGAGCCTGGTCAACCCGCCGGGCAACCCCAGGGCCAGGTACTGGACCGGCGGGGCGCCCGGTCCGGATCCGCACGCCTGGCGCGCGGCGGCCGAGGAGCACACCGGCAGCTGGTGGGAACCGTGGTCGGAGTGGGCGATCGAGCGCTCCGGCGACGAGGTGCCCGCACCGGAGACGCCGGGCAGCGCCCTGCACCCGGTCCTGGAGCCGGCGCCCGGCTCCTACGTCCGGGACCGGGTGCCGGCCCGGGCCTAGGGCCACCAGCGGCCGAGCCCGGGGTGGCGGCCGGAGCACACCGGCCGCCACCCCGGGGCGGTGCTAGCGGTAGCGGGGTTCGCGGGCGACGAGGGCCTGCAGCTCCGCGTGCATCACCTCGGGGTACTGCAGCGGCACGAAGTGGGTGCCCGCCAGCGTGCGGAGCCGGGCGCCGGGCACCGCCTCGGCCGCCGTCCGGACGTCGACCGGGTCGACCAGGGTGTCGTAGCGGCCGGCCACGAAGGTGACCGGGCAGCTCACCCCGGCGACGTCCAGCGGCGCGTGCTCGGCGACGGCCAGGGCCAGGTGCCGGTACCAGCGCCAGTCGTGCCGCGAGAACTCGTGCAGCACCTGGTACAGCGCGGCCGGGTGGGTGGCCTCCCGCGCCGGACCCGTGAACCCCGCCGGCGTCAGCAGTTCGTGCCAGGGCGGCAGGCTGGCCACGACCACCGGCAGCAGCGGGCCCACGACCGGCAGCAGCCGGCTGCTCAGCCGGCCCGCCGGAGCCCGCAGCCGCCGCGGCACGCCGTAGGGGGCGAACATCGCCGAGAAGCTCCCGCCCGGCACGCCGGCGACGGCGAGCAGCGACCGGACGCGCGAGGACTGCTCCAGCGCCAGTTCGAAGGCCACGTTGACCCCGAGCGACCAGCCGACCACCGTCGCCGACGGCATGTCGAAGGCGTCGAGGACGGCACGGGCGTCGTCGGCGTGGTCCTCGACCCGCACCCGGCCGCGGTCGGCCGGCCGCTCGGAGCCGGCCAGACCGCGGTGCGCCCAGGTGACCACCCGGAAGCCGCTGTCCCGATCGACCACCCGCGGCCAGGCCGCCGGCGGCGCGCCCAGGCCGTTGCACAGCAGGACCGGGACGCCGTCCCCGTCGTTGCTCCAGGCGCGCAGCCGCGTGCCGTCCGCGGCGCGCACCGTCCGGGTGCTCAGGTAAAGGCCTCCCGCATCCCCTCCGAGGCCGACCCGGGCTGCGCCTGGTCCGCCGGCTCCGGGGCGGGCATCTCGGCGTGCTCGTGCGGCGCGGACGACCCCTGGACGGCGACCACTGCCGGGTCGACCCGCATCACGGCGTACCCGGCCACCGCACCCGCACCGAACCCGGGCGCGAAGACCCGCACCGGCTCGGTGACCACCCCGTCGCGCACGGCGTCGTGGATGGCCAGCGGGATGCTCGCCGAGGAGGTGTTGCCGACCTTCTCGATGTTGAAGTAGAGCTGGTCGGCGGTCAGCCCGGCCCGCTCGGCCAGGCCGATCACCATCGTCTTGTTCGCCTGGTGCGGCACGATCAGGTCGATGGCGTCCATCAGCGAGCCGTCCCGGCCGTCCGGGGCCGGCAGCTGCCCCAGCTCGTCGATCATCTGCGAGAGGTAGCGGCCGGCCAGCGCCTTCACCTGGGGGCCGAACACGGTGATGTTGTTGTCGAACTCGGGGTTCGGCCAGAGGATCGAGTTCACCTCGCTGGCCGGGCCGCTGGCGTAGGTCTTCATGTAGTCGATGTCGCCGTCGGTGCCCTCGGGGGCCGGGCCGATGACCAGCGCCGCCGCGCCGTCCCCGAAGATCATCCGCGAGGTGCGGACGTTGCCGATCTTGTCGGAGAACTTCTCGACACAGACGACGAGGACCGGCCGCTCGACCTCCTGCAGCATCCGCACGGCGTCGGCGACGCCGTAGGGCATGCCCGCGCACGCGGCGATGATGTCGTAGGCCGCGTAGACCTGGTGCATCCCCAGCTGGCCGCAGAGATAGGTGGCCAGCGACGGGATGAGCCGGGAGCTGGTGCAGGTGCAGACCAGCACGGCGCCGATCTCCTCCGGCTCCCGCCCGGACTTGTCCAGTGCGGCCTCGGCGGCCTCGAGGGCGAGGTCCTCCAGCGGGACCGAGCTGTACTCGCGCTGCTCGATGCCGGTCTTGGACGAGATCTCGTCGGCGCTCATCGGCGACCAGTTGTAGGCCGTGTTGCGGATCAGGTCGTCGTTGCTGCACACCTGGTCGCCGTGCACCGCGGCCAGCGCCTCGATCCTCGGCTGCACCGAGAAGCGCTGCCGCACGTCGAGCTCGGGGTAGGGCCGCACCGGCGGCCGGGACTCCCAGGGCCCGGCGACGTGCCGGGGCTCGGCACCCGCACGCAGCCGGCGCAGGAAGGCCCGCACCTCCTTGTCCCGCGGGTGGAAGGCGACCACGTAGTCGTCGTCCTTCAGCTCGTCGGCCCGGGCCAGCTCCATCTTCGACCGGTCCCAGGGGTACTGGTTGTGCAGCACCATCGCCCAGCGGTGCAGCGCCTCGAGCTCCGGCACGTCCTCGGAGACGTCGAGGATGTCGGTGTAGTCGTAGACCGGGTAGTCCGGGTCGTAGTCCGGCAACCGGAAGGTCAGCGCGCCCGGCTGCTCGAGGAACTCCGCGACCGTGGGCTTGACCGCCGGCAGCGTCGAGGCGTGGTGCCTGCGGTGGCCGTAGACGTCGAACAGGACGTCGAAGATCCGGTCCTCGCAGCCCTCGTTCCACCGCGACGGCAGCTGCGGGTAGGCCTGCTCGACCGCGGCGATCTTGGTCTCGCCGTCCTCCCAGGGCTCCAGCACCGGGAGGAACACGTCCGAGCGCGACCGGGGGAGGTCGGCCCAGCGGGTGGGCCGCTTGTCGTACATGGTGATCGAGAAGCGGTTGGCCCAGAACAGGTTCAGGGCCATGTCCCGCATCAGGTCGTAGCGGGTGGCGTAGGCGCCGGTGCGCACCCGCTCGAGGATCTCGGTGCCGCTCGGGGCCTTGGTCTCGAAGTCCCGGCGGATGACGCTGTCGAGCTGGTCGAGCGTCTCCACGGTGGAGAAGTCCAGCTCGGGCATGATGTTCGAGGGGAACACCATGTGGCCGTGCCGGTTCAGGACGAACGCGTTCACGGGAGTCCTCTCATGACGGGGTGGTCAGGTCGTGGTCGCGCGCTCCATGCCGCGCTCGACGGCGGCGATGAGGCGCGGCCGCAGCTCGGCGGCGGGGATGATGGCGTGCACCGAGCCCACCCGGCGGGCGCGCTCGATGTCGTGGACGGACTCGAACTCGGCGGCGACCTCGCCGAGCTTCTCCGAGCGGACGGTGGCACGGAGGGTCGCCAGCTGCGCCCGCAGGTGGGCCTGCTCGACGGCATCGGCGGCGTCGATGGCGTTCTGCAGCTCCCGCACCCGGGGGTCGGCGGCGGTGCGCTTGTCCACCTCACGGGTGAAGACCACCGCGGCGGCGGGTGCCCCGCCGAGCACCGAGGCGTAGGAACCCTCGACGGCGAACACCTCCATGTTCTCGTTGAGAACGCCGGAGAACACGACGTAGGCGCCGCCGTGGTAGCGGGAGACGACGCAGAAGACGATCGGGCCGTCGAAGTTGACGATCGCGCGGCCGATCTCGGCGCCGAACTCCAGCTGCCAGTTGCGCAGCGACTCCGGTGACCCGTCGAAGCCGGAGAGGTTCGCCAGCACCACCAGCGGCCGGTTGCCGCTGGCGGCGTTGATCGCCCGCGCGGTCTTCTTCGACGAGCGGGGGAACAGCGTCCCGGCGGTCCACTGGTCGGGGCCGTCGGCCGGGTAGGCCCCGCGCCGGGGGATCGGCCGGGACTCGATGCCCAGCACGGTGACCGGGTGGCCGCCGAGGTAGGCGTCGAGGACCACGGCGGTGTCGGCCTCGGCCATGCCGGCCCACCGCTCCAGCACCGGGTGGTCCTGGTCGGTGACCGCGCGCATGACGGTGCGGATGTCGAAGGCCTTCTTGCGCTCCGGGTTCTTCTCCGCCGAGAAGACGTCGCCGACGGTGGTGAACTCGCTCGCCGGGTGCTCGTGCGGGTAGGTCCGCACGTCCCGGTCGCGGGGGTCCTCGGTCGCGACGGGGCGGGCCCAGCGCTCACCTGGCGCCCGGTAGCTGTACTCGTAGTACTGGTGCAGCAGGTCGAGCGCGGCGGTCAGGTTCGGCGCCCAGTACTGCGCCTGCCCGTTGGGCCCCATCACCCGGTCGTAGCCGCCGATGCCGAAGTTGTCCTCCGCGGACACCCCACCGGAGTAGTCGAGGGAGTGCTTGCCCGTGAGCACCATCGCGCTGTCCGGTGTCATGACCAGGATGCCCTTGGTGTGCATGAGCATCGTGGCCTCGGCGTTCCAGTACGGCTGCGCCCCCACGTTGATCCCGGTGACGACGACGTTGATCTCGCCGCCGGCCTGGGTGAACTCGATGATCCGGCGCAGCGCCCGTGACACCCAGTCCATGTTCTCGGTGCCGCTGTCCATGGAGATGCGGGCGCCGGAGGAGAGCGCGAACCACTCGACCGGGATGCCGCGCTCCTCGGCCAGATCCAGCGCGGCGACGATCCGGGCGCACTCGGGCTCGGAGACGGTGCCCAGCTGCTTCGTCGGGTCACCCATGAGCACCACCCTGGTCTGGCCCTCGGGGTAGCGCGGTGTCGGCCGGTTCACGACCCCGGCGACGATGCCCGCCTTGTTCTTGCCGGGCGGGCGCTCCACGGGCACCAGCCGGCCGTCCTCGTCCAGGTCGTGCTCGACGAACGAGCCGTCCGGGCCGGCCAGCAGGCCGCTGAGCTCGTACGGGTAGGGCGCGCCGCGGGCCCGCGAGCTCAGCACCTTCTCGGTGTAGTCGTCCAGCGGGCGGATCGGTTCCGTCGGCCGGTCGGTCACCCGCATCTGCACCCCGGTGCCCGGCCGGTAGGAGAAGCGCAGCGCCACGTCGCGCGGCGCGCGGCCCTCCTCCTCCTGCAGCCGGGCCAGGAGCACGATCTGGTCCAGCCCGGCGCCGATCGTCAGCGGTGCCGAGGTGCGGGCGAAGGTCGCCACCTGGGAGAGCGGCACCTCGATCGACGGCCAGGCGTAGAGGTAGACCCGGTTGTGCTCCAGCGGCCGGCGGGACCGGCGCAGGGACTGCGCCCGCCGCAGGCTGTCCAGGCAGGAGGTCAGCTGGCGCTCGACCGTCGGGAAGCCGACGACCTCGCCCTGTTCGTCGCGCAGCGGGGTGAGGTCACGGACCTCGGCCATGGCGATGAACCGCTCGTCGTTCGGGTTGTCCTTCCCCGTGACGTGCAGGAGGTAGGTGTCCTCGGCCGACGGCACCCGCTCGCCGTCGAACTCCTTGAGCCGCCAGATCTGGAACCGTTGCGCGGTCAGCGGGTGCAGGCCGCGGATGATCCGCTCCTCGGCCAGCCGGCCGTCCTGGGCAGGGCGGTAGGTCAGTGTCTCGACCTCGCCGTCCGGGGTCGAGACCGAGACAGTCACCCGGCGGCCGGTCCGCAGCGCCGGGACGTCGTCGAGCAGGCCGTGCAGCTGCTCCGACAGCTCGTCGGCGTCGTGCGGGCGGTCGGGCCAGTTGACGTAGAGATCCACGACCGCTTGCGTCGGGTCCGCCACGTCGGCCACCGCGCCCGCCACCGCCGCCAGCGCCTCAGGCAGCCGCGCCCGGTCGGTCATCAGAGCCAGCAGGTGCAGCCGGACCCCGTTGAGGTCGAACCCGGCGGTGACGCAGGTGTCCCCGTCGAGCAGGGTCGACCGCACGTCCTCCAGGTTGCGGCTGCGGTAGTAGCGGCGGGTGAGCACCTCGAGGACCGGGTCCGGGACAGCGGTCGAGCGGCCGAGACGCTGCGCCATCAGCCGGACCAGCGGCTCGGGGCTGGCGACCAGCGCCTCCATCCGCCGGATGCTCTCCGCCGTGTCCCCGCGCGCCCCTGCCTCGTCGAGCTGGTCGAGCAGCTGGGAGGCCCGGTCGAGGACCTCCTGCCGGGCCTGCCGGACGACCGGCTCCTCGAAGTACCGGTAGCGGACGGCACGGGCGAGGTCACCGACCGACGGGTAGCGCAGCTGGGTCGCGACGACCAGCCGGTCGAGCACCTCCCCGACCTCCGTGCGGGCCTGGCCCTCCGGCGGGTGACCCACGGTGAGCCAGCGGTCCAGCAGCGCCTGGACGGCCGGGAGCTGCTCGGCGGTGCGCTGCTGGGCCAGGAAGATGCGGTGGACCGCCTCCTGCAGCGCCGGGGTCGGCTCGAGGTCGTCCACGTCGTAGTGCAGCAACGCCCGGCGCAGGCGGGTCCGGAAGGCCTCCGGCAGCCCCTCCCGTTCCACGTCGAGCGAGTGCAGGTAGGAGTGGAAGTACTCCCGGGGGCTGTGGACCTGGGTGTCGGCCTCCTCCTCCTCGCTCGCCGGGCGGTTACGCGACAGCTCGGACAGGTCGGCGAAGGTCGTGAGGACGGCGAGCTCACCGCGCAGCAGCTCCGGGTCGTCCGCCGGCAGCTCGGCGCGTGCGGCGGCGTACTCGGCGATCAGCTGCTTCGCGTCGGCGGCGCTGAGGTCGTAGCCGGTGATCAGCGCCTGCAGCCCCACCAGCACCGAGAGCGCCCGGTCCCGGGGGTCGCCCACCGGCGCGTCGTCCCGGCTCGGCAGCGTCACGCGCTCGCCGGTCGCCTCCTCGACCTCCTCGCCGGTCCGTTCGAGGCTCATGAGTCCGGCGCCGGCGTCGACCTGGGCGTTGACCGGGGCCAGCACCTCGCGGACCCGGCCGGCGAAGGGCGCCCGGACCGCGGTCTCCATCTTCATGCTCTCCAGGACGACGATCGCCTGGCCGGCCTCGACCTCCTCCCCCACCGCGGCGCGCACCGCGACGACCACCGCCGGTGCCGGGGCACGCACGACCCCGCCGGCGTCCCGCGTCACGCGGTGGGTCTCCCCGTCCACCTCGACCAGGGAGGAGCCGGGAGCCTCGACGGCGACGACGCCGAACCGCTGCCCGAGGGCGCTGAGGAGGGTCTCGAGGGGGCTGAGCCGGTCCACCTCGACGTCGACGACCCGGCCGTCGAGCTCGACGCGGTACCGGTCACGGTCCACCGTGGCGACGGTCAGCCGGTAGACCTGTCCGCGGTAGCCCAGCTCCACGGTGCGGCCGACCTCGTGCGGGGCCCGCGGCCGGCCACCGCGTGCCGACGCGAGGAAGGCCAGCCGCTCCCGGGCCTCCTCCGCCTGGGCCAGGTCGACGGCCACCTGGACCAGCGCCACCCAGGCGTTGCCGACGGGCCGCGCGCCGTCGCCGGTGCCGGCCCGGTCCAGCCACCCGGTGTCGGCGGTGCCCGCCACCACCTCCGGGCGGTCCAGCAGGTCGAGGAGGAAGGACTTCGTGGTGGTCCCGCCGCGCAGCACCACGGTGGTCTCCCGGAGTGCGCGGCGCAGCCGGGCGAGGGCCTCGGGGCGGTCCTCGCCCCACGCGATGATCTTGGCGATCATCGAGTCGTACTGCGGCGGGATGACGTCACCGACGCTCATCCCGGTGTCCACGCGGACCCCCGGCCCCGTGGGCAGGCGCATCAACTCGACCCGGCCCGGCGCCGGGGCGAAGCCCTGCTCGGCGTCCTCCGCGGTGAGCCGTGCCTCCACCGCGTGCCCGTTCGGCGGAGGCACGGAGCCCTCCAGCCGGCCGCCGGCGGCCACGTGCAGCTGCAGCTTCACCAGGTCCAGCCCGGTGGTCATCTCGGTGACCGGGTGCTCCACCTGCAGCCGGGTGTTGACCTCGAGGAAGGTCGTCAGCTCCTCCTCGGGCTGGTACAGGAACTCCACCGTGCCGGCCCCGACGTAGCCGGCGGCCTTGACCAGCGCGATCGCCGACTCACGGAGTGCGGCGTCCTGCTCCGGGCGCAGCGCCGGGGAGCTGGACTCCTCGATGACCTTCTGGTTGCGCCGCTGCACCGAGCAGTCGCGCACGCCCGGCGCCCACACCGTGCCGTGCTGGTCGGCGATCACCTGGACCTCGACGTGCCGGCCGCCCTCGACCAGCCGCTCCATGAACACGACCGGGTCGCCGAACGTACGCCGCGCCTCGGTCTGCGTGCGCTGCAGCGCCTCCTCGAGCTCGGCCTCCGAGCGGACGACGCGGATCCCGCGCCCGCCGCCACCGCTGCGGGACTTGACGATGAGGGGGTAGCCGATCGCGGCAGCGTGCCGCTGGCCCTCCTCGAGCCCCTCGACCGGACCGCGACTCCACGCGGCAACGGGGACGCCGGCCTTCTCGGCCAGGACCTTGGCCTCGATCTTGGCGCCCAGCAGCCGCATCGCCTCCGGCGACGGACCGATGAACGTCACGCCCAGGTCGGCGCACAGCTCGGCGAACGCCGGGTCCTCGGCCACGAACCCCCAGCCCACCCAGGCCGCGTCCGCGCGGGCCGCCTGCAGCGCCCGGCGCAGCTCGGCGTGGTCGAGGTACGGCGAGCCCTCCCCGGTCTCGCGGAGGAGCACGGCCTCGTCGGCCGCGCGGACGAACGTCGCCCGCCGTTCGGCCTCGGTGTGCAGCGCCACGACGCGGGTTCGCGTGCCGTGCTCGGCGTTGAGCTCTCGCACCGCACGGATCAGCCGCAGTGCGGGTTCCCCACGGTTCACGACGGCGATGCGGTCGAACACCGGGACACCTCTCCCTGGTCGGTGGTGCTGCTGCTGGTGGTAGGGGCCCGTGCGGCTACATGTCCATGCCGCCGTTGACCCCCCAGACCTGACCGGTGATGTAGCCGGAAGCGTCGGCGGCGAGGAAGTGCACGACGCGGGCGACCTCCTCGGGCTCGCCCAGCCGACCGATCGGGATCTTCTGCTTGAGTCCGTCGAGCACCTTCTCCGGCACCGTCTCGAGCATCTCGGTGGCGGTGTAGCCGGGGGTGACGGCGTTGACCGTGATGCCGAGGCCGTCGGTCTTGCCGGAGCGCTGCACGTGCATCGCGGCCTCGCGGGCCAGCGTCTTGGTGAGGCCCAGCAGCCCGGCCTTGGCCGAGGAGTAGTTGGACTGCCCGATGCCGCCCATCTCGCCGATGACCGACGAGATCATCACGATCCGACCGCTGCCGCGCTCGAGCATGTGCTTGAGCGCGGCCTGGGACAGGTAGAAGGCGCCGGACAGGTTGACGTCGATGACCCGGCGCCAGTCGTCGTCGGTCATCTTCAGCACGGTCCGGTCGGCGGTGATGCCGGCGTTGTTGACCAGGATGTCGAGCCGGCCGTGCTTCTCGATGACCTCGGCGATGGTGCGGCGACAGTCGTCGGCGTTGCTGATGTCGCCCTTGTGCACGGAGAAGCCCTGGTCGGGGAAGTCGTCGCAGAACTGCTTGCGGAAGCGCTCGGCGGCCTCGTCGTTGCCGCTGTACCCAGCGGCGACGTCGGCGCCCTGGGTGGCCATGCTGCGGCTGATCGCCGCGCCGATCCCCCGGGTGCCGCCGGTCACGAACGCCACCCGGCCGGAGAGCTTGTCGCCCGTCCTGCTGGTCCGTTCCTGGGTCGCTGTCACCGGATCCTCCTGCGGCTCGGGCGCGCACGCCTCGTTCCTTGGCCGGAGCCGACGCCCTGGTGACGCCGTCGGCTTCGGCAGCGGGTACCGGCAGCATGGTGCCGAGCGGGCGGTACGGCAAGACAGGGCACGGCTCCCTCCCGCGACGACACGGCGCGCCGTCGCGCAGGTCGCTGCGCGTGTCCGACACGCGCCGTTGCCGACGCGCGGACGCGCCCGCCCGGACCCCCGGCGCCGGGTCGTGCCTGAGCGGACCTGCGAGCCTGAGCGGTCGGCGCGGCCCCGCGGCCGCAGCACCCGGTCGGTGCACGTCCGAACGGACGCCGGCGGAGGAGGGCGGGCGGGTCAGGCGGGGCGGACGACGAGCGGCAGCCGGGTGACGGCGACCATCGTCCAGGGGTTGCGGTGCTCGACCGGCTCGTCGGCGGCGATCTCGACGTCGCGGTAGCGCTCGAACACCAGGCGCAGCGCCACCCTGGCCTCGAGCCGGGCCAGCGGCGCGCCGAGGCAGAAGTGGACGCCGTGCCCGAAGGTGAGGTGCGGGTTGGGCCGGCGGTGCAGGTCGAAGCGCTGCGGCTCGGCGAACACCCGCCCGTCCCGGTTGGCCGCGGCCAGCCAGGGCAGCACGATCTGTCCGGCCGGGATGCGCGCGCCGCCCACCCAGGCGTCCGCGGTGGTGAGCCGGGCCAGGCGCGGGAACGGCGTCCGCAGCCGCAGCACCTCCTCGATCGCGGCCGGGAGCAGGGCCGGGTCGGCCCGCACCGCGGCGGCGGCCTCGGGGGCGTCGGAGAAGGCCAGGACGGCGTTGCCCAGCGTCGCCGTGGTGGTGATGTGACCGGCGACGAGCAGCAGGCCGACGAAACCGACGATCTCCTCGTAGGCCAGCCGCTCGCCGTCCACCTCGGCCTGCACCAGACGGCTGGTCAGGTCGCTGCCCGGGCGCCGCCGCCGGGACCGGATGTGGGCCAGGAAGTACTCGTTCATCTCCCGGATGACGGGCGCCACGGCGTTCATGGTCTGCTCCCCCACCTCGAGCAGCGCCTGGTCGGGGTCGACGTCCTGGCCGAGCAGCACGTCGGCCCACCGGCGGAACAGCGGCCGGTCGGAGGTGGGGACGCCGAGCAGGTCGGCGATCACGATGACCGGCAGCGGGTAGGCCAGCGCGTCGACCAGGTCGAAGCGCTCGCCCGCCTCGTCGAGCAGCTCGGTGGTCAGTGCGGCGATCCGCGGCTCGAGGTCGGCCACGACGCGTGGGGTGAACGCCTGGCTGACCAGGGAGCGCAGCGTCCGGTGCCGCGGCGGGTCCATCTGGACGAGGTTGCCGCGCTGGAACAGCGCGAAGTCGTCCTGCGCGGGCTGCAGCGCGGTCAGGTCGGAGGAGAACACGGCCGGGTCGGAGAGGACGGCGCTCGCCTCCGGGTGGCCGAGCACGTGCCAGCACTGCTGGTGCTCGTCGAAGTGGACCTGACCCTGGTCCCGGCCGGCCTCCAGCCAGGCCAGGAACTCGTCGAAGGAGGGTCGGGTGGTCGTCATGCGGGTCACCTCCGGAGAGGTGCCGACGATCCTCCCCCTCGCCGCCGACCACCAGGGGCGGCCGGCACTGGTGCGGCACGACGACGCGCCGGACGGCGCGGGCACCGACAGATGCCGCCAGAACCCAGCCGCGTTTTCGGCTCACTTCTGCCAGTGCCCCCGGGCGCCCGCGTTCCGTAACGTCACCGACAGCAACGAGGCCGTACCGGTCCGTCACTCACTTGTCCGACTCCCCCTCCCCGAGGAGCTCCCCGTGTCCACGTCCCCCCGCCCCCACCTCTCCCTGGTCCCCGGCTGGTCCGACGCCCCCGCCGGCTCGCCGTGGACGGACCTGTCCCCCGCGGGCGACGCGTCGTGGCGGCTGGAGGCGCTGTGCGCGGAGACCGACCCGGAGGCGTTCTTCCCGGAGAAGGGCGGCTCGACCCGCGACGCCAAGCGCGTGTGCAGCGGCTGCACGGTGCGGGCCGAGTGCCTGGAGTTCGCGCTGGCCAACGACGAGCGCTTCGGCATCTGGGGCGGCCTCTCCGAGCGCGAGCGGCGCCGGCTGCGCCTGCAGCAGCGCACCCACCTCAGCGCCTGACACGCAGATCCCGCGCCCGCGCGGTATCTGGCGGGCCGGCCGCTGCTCAGGTGGGTACCGGCCGACGCGCCCCGGAGCGGGGCGGGCCGGCAGGACCGCCGGCCGGGGGTGTCCCCACCGGCCGGGCCCGAGAGGAGGCGCACGGTGCTCGATCGACTGCTCCTGCCGCCGCGGCCGCCGGTGGCGCTCGACCCCGGGGATCGACCGTCCCCGGCCGGGGCCCAGCGGGCCCCGCTGACGAGCGGCGTCCGGGCCGACCCGCGCCGGGTGCTCCCGTGACCGGCGCCGGACCGGGCACGGGGACCCCCCTGCACCACCCGGTGCAGACGTCCCCGCCCGTCGTCCTCGGCAGCCTCGCCGACCAGCTCGGCGCCGACTTCGCCGCCGCCTGCGACGAGCTCGCCCACGCGCGGCTGCGCCGGCGCGACCGGGACAGCCGCGAGCACCGGGCGGCCGTCGAGGAGTGCTCGGCCCGGGTCGACGTCGTCCTCGACCTCTACCTCGAGACCTGCCACGCCGGGCGGGCGGTGCGCTGAGCAGGACGGCCGCCGGCCCCCTGGTGGCGGCCGCGCCGGGTCGTCTCGTATCACGGCGCCCCGTGTCCGCTCCGGATGGGCACGGAAGCGACCAGGGAGGACGAGATGACCTCGAGCGCAGCAGTCCGGCAGGGCGAGCGGTCCCACCGCGAGCGGATCGTGGTCGACGTCCACGCGCACCGACCGTGAGGGAGGGGACGCCGGCGACCGCGACCGGAGTGAGCGGACGAGGAGCTGAGGGACGTGGGCGGAGGGTGGACGAGGGACGACGGGGCGCTGGAGCGCGCGCTCGCCGAGGCCGTGCTCGCCGCACGGGCGGTCCCACCGCAGTTCCGCGCGGCAGCCCGGGCGGCCTACGACCGGCGCGCGGTGGACGCCGAGCCGGCGACCCTCGCCCGGGTCCGCGCCACCGTCCCGGGGACCCGCCGGACGGCCCGGGAGGACCTGGCCGCGCTCCGGGACCTGACGTTCGTCGCGGCTGACCTCACCGTGGAGGTGGAGCTCGGCGCCTGGCGCCTGCTCGGGCAGGTGGTGCCACCGGGACCGGGCCGGGTGCGGCTGCAGACCACGGACGGCGACCGGGCGTCCGCGGAGATCGACGCCCGGGGGTGCTTCGTCCTCCGGCCGGCTCCCCGCGGGTGCTTCCGCCTGCACCTGCGCACCGCCGCGGGCGCCCGCGTGGTCACGGCCTGGGTCGGGCTCGGGCCGGAGGACGCGGGGGTGAGCGGGCTCGCCGTGGGCCCTCCCTGAGCCGGCCGGGCCGGGGACGGCGGCGCGTGAGCGCCCGCGGCGGCAGCGGGTCCGGTCGCCGCTACAGCCCGAGCCACCCGGTGGTGACGGCCGCGTCGTCCGTCCGGCACACCAGCCGGACCGGTCCGCGCCCCGGCCGGGGCAGCCGGAAGCAGCCCAGCGCGTCGGCGTCCGCCTCGGCGAGGACCGCCCGGGCGCCGGCCAGGGTCACCCGGCCGGGCCCCGGCGGGACCAGCCGCCCCAGGACGTCCGCGCCCACCTCGAGCTCCACGGACAGTGCGGCCCCCCGGAAGGTCAGCTCGCGGGGGCCGTCCGAGGCAGCGGCGCGGACGTCGCCGGCATCGGTCCCGGGCGCCGAGTCGTGCGCGAGGACGAGGAGCTCGACCTCCTCCTCCACGGTCCTCCAGGCGAACGCCGCACGGGCCGCCACCCGCATGCTGTCGGGTACGGCCCGTGCCGCGCTCCGCGCCTCCGCCAGCTCCGCGAGCAGCGGGTCATCCCCGTTGTGCCGTGGGTGCGCGCTCATCCCGGTCACCTCCCGTGTGGGCTGCCGCAGACTCTCCCGCGAGCAGTGCGCGCATGGCAGGGGTCTCTCGCAGCCGCTCGAGGCACCGGGCCCGGGTCGGGCCGATGCTGCCGATCGGCATACCCGTGAGCTCGGAGATCTCGCGGTAGGTCCGCGGCGGGTCCTCCGCGAGGAGCACCAGCAGCCGGCGGTCCGCCGGGCGCAGCTGCGCGAGTCCGTCCCGCAGCGCCTGCTGGCGCTCCGCCCGGAGGAGCTCGGCCTCCACCACCTCGTCGTCCACCGCGGCGTCGAGGACGCGGTCGGTCAGCGGGTCGACGGGGTGTTCGCGGCGGCGGGCCCTGGTCAGGCGGCTGCACTCGTGCCGGGCCGTCGTCAGGATCCACTTGGGGAGGGCGCGGGGCTCGCGGAGGTGGTCGAGGTGCTCCACCAGGCGCAGCCACACCGTCTGGTTGACGTCCTCGGCGTCACTCCCGGCGAGCCGGTAGGCCCGCGTCACCGAGTACACCAGCGGCAGGTACCGGTCGACGATGGCGTTCCACGCCCCCTGGTCACCGCGTGACGCGGCCGTGACCAGTTGGGGGACGTCGTCGTCAACGAGCATGCGTGCCACCTCCTGCCATCGAGGGGCGCAGAGCGTCCCGCAGCGGGGTGTTGACCGGTTCTCCCCCGACAGAGGACGCGTGCGGCCGGGAGATACCGGGAGGATCGGGATCGGGTGGGGCGTGCGCGCGGCGCGGTCCGCCTCGGACGGCTCCGCTCAGGACGGCGTCCCGGGCACGTCGGCCGGGCACCGCCGGCCGGCGGTGTCCCGGGTGCGGTCACACCGCGGCACGGGCCGGGCGCTCGCCGGGGACCGGGGTGGACGGACGGGTGAGGGCCGGTTGCGAGCGGCGCTCGAGCACGTCGGTCGGCACGCGGACGCCGGCGACCGTGACCACCTCCGGCACGGGGGTGGTCCCCAGCGCGGCCAGGGCCTCCGGTTCGGCGCGCTTCTCCTCCACGGTGAACTGCACCACCAGCTCGCCGGTCTCCCGGCCGCCGACGACCCGGTGACCGAGGCCGATCGAGGTGATGTTCGGGTCGTCGAGGTAACGCCGGCCCTCGGCCCGGATGAGGCGGCGCAGCCCGGTGAGCAGCTCCTCGTACGGGACGTCGCAGCGCGGGTCCACCGGACCGGGTTGCTGCGTGGTCATGGCCGGCCTCCGGGGCTCTCGGTGGGAGCGTGGGCCCGGCCACCCCCTCGTGACCGTGACCGGGCCCACGTCGGACAGAGCACCCGTCGGGCTCGGCTGATACACCGCCGTCCGAGCATCCTCAGGACGCCAGCCGCCGTCCCTCGCCCAGGTGGGCGACCAGGCGGGTCAGCTGGTCGGTCGGGTCGATGCCGAGCTCGTCGCGCAGCCGCGTGCGGAACTGCCGGTAGGCGGAGACGGCGGCGGCCACGTCGCCCTCGGCCAGGTGGACCCGCACGAGGAGGCGGTACGTGCTCTCGCGCAGCGGCTCGCCGCGCACGGCGAAGTGGGCCGCCGCCACGGCGTCGCCGGGTCGGCCCGCCGCGGCCAGCCGGGCGGCGAGGGTCTCCAGCGCGTACAGCCGCAGCTGCCGCAGCCGCTCCCGCTCGACGAGCACCCAGTCGTCGTGCCAGCCGGGCAGCAGGTCGCCCAGCAGGTCCGCGGGCGGCAGGTCCAGGTCGTCGAGGTCGGTGCCCGGGTCCCGGGTCCGGATCGCCCAGGCGGCCAGGTCACGGACGTCGACGCCCACACCCGGGGCGATCGCGAGCGCGCCCCCGGTGGTGTCGAGCAGTCCCGGCGCGACCCGGTGCAGCCGCCACAGCGCCGACCGCAGGCTCGCCTGCGCCTGCTCCTCCGGGACGTCGCCCCACAGCTGGCCGGCGACCGCCGCCCGGCCGGGCCGCCCGGCGAGGCAGACGAAGGCCACCAGCCGCTGCACGGCAGGGGGGACGGCGTCCCGCCCGGTCGGTCGCCCCCGGTCCGGGAGCAGGGTGAAGCCGTCCAGCAGGTCGATCCGCGCGTCCATGAGTTCCCCCTCCGGCGGTGCCCGACGGACAGAGAACGCCGGTGGCCCCGCTGATACGGCCGGGGAGCGGTGACGCGGACGTGACGCCGCGGTGACGCCGTCCCCGCATCGTCCCTGGTGAGGGCGGCACCTCGCCGTCCGCGGGACGAGGAGGTCGGTCCATGACCGGGGGAACCACGACCGGGACGACGGTGCAGCACCCGCTGACGCTGGTCCTGCCGATCCGGCCGGACGCCCGGGCGGCGCTGCGCGCGGAGGTCGACCGGCTGCAGGCGCTGCCGCCGGAGGAGAACCCGGTGATCGCCGCGCTCGAGGCGATCGGCACGGTGCACTTCGCCCGGTTCGTCTTCCTCGACGACGAGCGGCTGGCCGTGATCACCACGTACGACGGCGACTTCGAGCGCTACATCATGGACTTCGTCGACCACGTCGGGCCGGTGTTCGACACGCTCCTGCAGCACGTGGCCGACCCGCCGCCGCTGCCGGTGCAGCAGCACCCCGAGGAGTTCCTCGCCTACGTGCGCCGGCACGACCTGGGGTGCGTCGGCACCTTCTACAGCGCCTACCCCACCCGGCCGGTCGTGGACATCCGTGCTGACGACGCCGGCTGACCGCAGCGTCGCGGAGGACGCCGCCGCGCTCGACCTGGCCGACGTGCAGGGGCTGGTCGTCCGCGGCTACACCATGCCCCACGCGCGCCACCTGCTGGTGCGCGTGGACTCGGTGCCGGCCGCCCGGGCGCTGCTGGGCTCGGTGGTCGACGGCACGCCCGGCCGCCCGCAGGTCACCACGGCGACCCCGTGGGAGGTCCGGCCCGACTCCTGCCTCAACGTGGCGGTCACCGCGGAGGGGCTCGACGTGCTGGGGGCGTCGCTGTCCGGCTTCCCCGCCGAGTTCACCCAGGGCGCCGTCGCCCGCGCCGGCGTCGTGGGGGACGTCGGGCCGTGCGACCCCGCGCACTGGCGGCCGGTCTTCACCGGGCCGGGCCTCCACCTCCTGCTCTCGCTGTCCGCCGTGTCGCCGGAGGCGCGGGACCGGGCCACCGACGCCCTGCTGGCCGGGACCGCGCCCGGGCTCACCGAGCTCGACCGCCTGGATGCCGACCTGCTGCCGAACCGGACCGACCACTTCGGGTACGTGGACGGCATCTCCCAGCCGACCGTCGCCCCCGCCCCGCCGCCGGGCCCACCGGACCGGCTGCCCGTCCAGCCGACCGGGGCGTTCCTGCTCGGCCACCCCAGCCAGTTCACCGACCACCGCTACCCCGTGCCCGACCCGCCGGCCCTCGGCCGCAACGGCAGCTTCGCGGCGTTCCGGGTCATGGCGCAGGACGTCGACGCCTTCTGCGCGCTGCTGGCGGAGCAGTCGCGGCGCACCGGCATGTCCCCCGAGCTGGTCGCCGCGAAGCTGTGCGGACGGTGGCGGAGCGGGACGCCGCTGGTCCTCTCCCCCGACACCGACTCCCGGCTGCCGCCCGAGGCGCTCAACGACTTCGACTACGCCGGTGACGAGCGCGGTGAGCGCTGCCCGATCGGTGCGCACGTCCGGCGGATGCACCCGCGCGACTCCCGGGTCGCCGGCGGCGGGGGCGCCAAGCACCGCATCGTCCGGCGCGGACTGACGTACGGCCCGCCGTACGACCCGGCCCGGCCGCACGACGGTCAGGAGCGCGGGGTCGTCGGCCTGTTCATCGGCGCCAGCCTGCGGGACCAGTTCGAGTTCCTCATGGCCGAGTGGGCGCACGACGGGCTCTTCGCGCCCGGGCTGGGCCGCACGCAGGACCCCTTCCTCGGCAGCGGCGCCGGTGAGGGGACGGGCGGGACCTTCCGCTTCCGCACCGCCGGGGGCAGGGCCGAGCTGACCGACCTGCCGCGGCTGGTCACCACCCGCGGCTGCGCCTACGTCTTCCTCCCCAGCATCACCGGGATCCGCCACCTCGCCGGCCGGTGACGCTCCGGTCGGCCGGGGCGGGCGACGGTCGTCAGTTCAGTGCCGCGTCGTGGAGGCCCGCCGTCTCCAGCGCCGTCCGCAGCCGGCCCAGGATCCGGGCCCGCGTCGGGCCGATGCTGCCCACCGGGATGCCGAGGCCGGCGCTGATCTCCTCGTAGCTCAGCGGTGGCGAGCTGACCAGCATCCCCAGCAGCGCCCGGTGCCGCGGCGGGAGGGTGGCCACGACGCGGCGGACCAGCACCCGCTGGTCCTGTCGCACGGCGCTCGCCTCCGGCCCGGCGTCGTCGAGGTGGCCGCCGTGGTCGGAGGCGCAGGACTGCTCGGCGGCGTCGACCGGGGACTCGCGGTGCGACTGGCGGGCCGTCGCCAGGCACGCCCGGCGCGTCGTCGTCCGCAGCCACCCGGGCAGGCGCTCGGGCTCGCGGATCTCGGCCAGGTGCTCCACCAGCCGCAGCCAGGTCGTCTGGACGGCGTCGGCCATCTGGGCCTCGTCGAGCCGGAAGCCGCGGGCCACCGACCACACCAGGCCGCTGTACTCGTCGACGATGCCTTCCCACGCCTCCTGGTCCCCCTGAGCGGCGCGCCGGACCAGGCCGGTCACCTCTGCGGCGTCCATGGCGGCTCCCCTCGTCCCGGACGGCTGCCTCGCCGTCGGACCGGAGCGTCGGGGAGCCGTGTTAGCCGGACGTCAGCCGGGACCGCAGGGGTGTCGGCAGGCCGTCAGCGGAGCGGCCGCGGTGGACCTCGAGTCGCCGGGCGAGGGCGACCGTGCGGGGCTGCGCCGCAGCGCCCAGCTCGGCGAGCGCCTGCAGGCAGCGCCGCAGCTGCCGACGCGCGTCGGCGACGTCCCCGGACTCCAGCAGCGCGGCGACGAGCAGCTGGTGGGCCTCCTCCGACCAGCTGTCCACCCCGAGCGCGCGCTCACCCAGCGTCCGGGCGGTTGCGGCGTCGCCCCGGGCCAGGAGGAGCTCCCCGGCACGGACGGCGGCCCCGACGAACCGGCCGCGCAGCCGGTCGCGCTCCCACTGCAGCCAGTCCCCGCCGCTGACGTCGGGGAGGAAGTCGGTGTCCCAGAGCGCGAGGGCCTGCTGGTAGGCGGCCAGTGCGGCCGACGGCACGCCCTGGCGCTCCAGCCGCGCGGCCTCGTCGAGGTGCCGCTCGAACTCCACCGCGTCCACCTGCAGCGCCTCGTCCACGACCAGGTGCAGGATCGGCCCGGTGCTGCGGACGAAGTACGGCGCGTCCGGCTCGAGGCGGTCGGGCTCCAGCAGGGCGTGCAGGTAGGCGAGGGTCACCCGCAGGTTGCGGGCCGCCGCGACCTCGTCGAGGTCGGGCCACAGGTCGGCGGTGACGGCGGCCCGCGTGGGCCGGTCGTGGGTGAGCAGGTAGCCCAGCAGCTGACGCACCCGCTCGCGACGCAGCTCGCGGGCCACCACGACGGTCCCGTCGCGGCGCAGCTGCATCGGCCCCAGCACGCGCAGCTCCAGC
>DASQXT010000507.1:0-5082 GCA_035639575.1 Geodermatophilus sp. | reverse complement strand
CGACCGGTACGGCTGGGCGGTGCCGCCAGAGCGGGTGCGGCCGGTGGCCGACGTCCTGGCCGGGCTGGCCGCCGCGATCGAGCACTTCTCCCGGCCGGGCAGCCCCGTGATCCTTCCGACGCCGGCCTACATGCCCTTCCTGACGCTGCCGCCGGCGCTGGGCCGCGAGGTCATCGAGGTGCCGATGGCCCGGGGCGGCGATCAGTACGTCTACGACCTCGACGCGCTCGACGCCGCGTTCCGGGCCGGCGGCCACCTGCTGGTGCTCTGCAACCCGCACAACCCGATCGGCCGGGTGCTGGAACCCGCGGAGATGACGGCGGTCGCCGAGGTGGTCGAGCGGCACGGTGGCCGGGTGTACTCCGACGAGATCCACGCGCCGCTGGTGTACGAGGGACACCGGCACGTGCCCTACGCCTCGCTCGGCGAGGTCCCGGCCGGGCACGCGGTCAGCGCGACCTCGGCGTCCAAGGCGTGGAACCTGCCGGGCCTGAAGTGCGCGCAGCTGGTGCTCTCCAACGACGCCGACGCCGACCTGTGGGCGCGGGTGGGCCCGCACGCCGAGCACGGCGCCTCGACCCTCGGCGTCGTGGCGAACACCGCCGCCTACACCGGCGGCGCCGGCTGGCTGGACGACGTCCTGGCGTACCTGGACGGCAACCGGCGACTGCTGGCCGACCTCGTCGCCCAGCACCTGCCCGGCGTCCGGTACACCCCGCCCGAGGGCACGTACCTGGCCTGGCTGGACTGCCGCGAGCTGGACCTGGCCGAGCCGGGCGCGTTCTTCCTCGAGCGGGCCGGGGTGGCCCTGACCGACGGGCTGCTGTGCGGGGTGGCGGGCACGGGCTTCGCGCGGCTCAACGTCGCGACCCCGCGGCCGGTGCTGGTGCAGGCCGTCGAGCAGATGGGCGCCGCGCTGGCCGCGCGCTGAGCCCGGCCGGCGGCGTCGGGTTCCTGTCGTACCCCGCTGCCACGCTGTGCCTGTCCGGCTCGCACCGCCGGTGTCGCTCCCGCAGACCGCGGCCGCCGCACCGGGGGGTCCGGGAGGAGGCGAGGACGAGGTGAGGACGTACGACCCCGCGGACAGCATCACCTACGTCCACCTGGGACAGCGCCCCGCTGCTCCCGCGACGACGCCGCACACCCGCGACGAGTGCCACCGGCTGCCCGCCGGCTACGCGAACGCGTCCCCCCGGGCCAGGCTCGGTGGACGACGCCCGGTCGACGACCGTCCGGCGCTCGCGGTCCTCCCCGGAGGAGCGGCCGCCCCCGCCGTCGCTGCTCCCGCGGCGCCGGTGCTGCGCCTGGTCCGGTAGCTCCGGGATCCGCCGCGCACACCGGCGAGGCAGCCTCGGATACGCAGCTGACCATCACCGTCGCGGCCCTGGGCAGTTCTGAAGGCCAGTGAACTCGGTGTGCGACCGCTCCACGGTGCCGCGGCTGCGCGTCCCGGCTGTTGGCGGGGCGTGCCGGAGCTCGACACCGTCCCTGAGGGCGGCCTCAGCGACACCGGGCGCGCGTCCGTCGTCCGCTGAACGAGGGACACGATGGACCCTCACCGTGAGGAGTGATGACACTCGCGCCGTGGGATGGTGGCGGGCGCTGAGCAGTCCATGGGGGATCTTCTGGTCCGGGGTGGCCTCGGCCCTCGTCGCCCTCGCCCTCGGCGTCGTACTGCTCATCGGAAACAGTCACGACGTGTACGGGGCGTGCTGCCTCCTGGTGGCGCTTGTCAACGGGGCCCGCGCTGCGGGGCTGTGGCAGGAGCTCAGAGGGGGAAAGACGCCCGGCCCGGACGAGGACTCAGGCAGGTAGGGCACCGACATGTGTCCCTGGGTGGGCCGCTCCGGGACAGAGAGCCAGTCGGCTGAGTCCCCGCCCGGCCGCGACGACCGTTTGAGTCGCAGCGCTCCGTCAGATGGCCGCGCCCTGGCTGCGCCGGCGCGCTCAGCTCCGCGCCAGACGTCCCGCGTGCTCCTGCTCCTCCGGTCGGACCTCCGACGCCCACGTACTAACGAGCCGCCACAAGACGGTCCCGCCCGCCGGGGTCGCGCCCGTGCCCCCGGCCAGGGCGTCGTCGATCATGGCCCGCACCCGCGATTCCTCGTCCGGCTCGGCCGCGAAGAGCACCCGCAGCCGAACCTCGTCCCCTGCCCGCTCAGCCCAGGTGTGGTGCGGCGCGAGCGGGCACGGCGGCGCGTGTTCCCAGCTGCCGCACAGTGCGACGGTGATGACGCCGCCCGGCGCACGGTCGTCGGCGCCAGGCTGCATCGACAGCAACGCGTCGTGCGCGAACCGCTCCTTGGACATGTGCTCACCGTGGCAGCACGTCCCGCCCCAAGGAAGGATGGCAGCGCCGGCCGCTCAGGGCGCCGCGCCGCCCGGCGAAGAAGGCGGCCTCGCCTCCCATCCAGCTCTCAGGAAGTCGTCGCATCAGCTCGCATGCAGCCGCCGGGCGCAGACGAGGATGACAGCGAGGCGGACCAGCGCCGTGATGGCGACCGCGCTGCTGTCACAGCGCAGCGCCAGGCGCTCGTAGGACAGCAGCCAGCCCAGGGTGCGTTCGACGAACCAGCGGCACCGGCCCAGCCAGGCGATGACGTTGACGCCGTTCCGATGGACACGGGCGGTGCTGCGGCGGCGCAGGTCGGTCCCGAATCGGTGGTTTGGCTGGGGTGCTGTGCGAGGGAGCTACGGACGGCCGAATGTGAACTGCGCCGTGTCACCGCAGAGACACCGGCCGGTTCCGCATGGTCACGCCTAGCCGCACAAGTCCCGTGGCCGGTGAGGGAACGGCCGTCACGGACATACGCTCCGTATCCGGAACCACATCGGTCGCGGAGGCAGTTCCAATGCCGCCTCGGAGGCCGCTCAGGCTCGCGCGCGGAGCGACTCCGCTCGGAAGGGCCTGCCTACAGCCCGAGTAGAGGGTGTGCGGATGGAGCAGGTGTCCTGGACCCAACAGCCGCTTCCGCCGGTACCCGGTACCGCGCTCGTGGTCTGGGCACGGGAGTTGTGTACGCCCCTCGACCTCACGGTGAGCCGTGGCGAGCTCCAGGAGACGGTGTGCACGCCGTGGCTGCGACACCATGCGCCGGTGGACCTGGACGAACTGCTCCTCGTCTACGAGGAGCTGACCTCCAACGGTCTGCGGCACGGGCGGTCGCCGGTGCTCGTCCGCGTCGTGGCCACGGGTGACGGCTGGCTCGTGGACGTCATCGATGCCGCAGTCGACCACCCTCCGGTGCCGGCCGTCGACCGAGATCCGGCCGACGGGGGGCTGGGCCTGCACCTGGTCGCCCGGCTGTGCCAGGCACACGGCTGGATCGTCGACGACGGCCGCAAGCACGTCTGGGCGTGCATCCAGGCAGCCTGAGCGCCGACTCAGGGAACCCGGGCAGAGACTGGCTGGTCGACGTCCTTCTGGTCATATTTCTGACCATGACCACGCTGTCCCTGGCCGACGCCAAGGCTCACCTGTCGCAGCTGATCGCCCGTGTCAGCGGGCAGCACGAACGGGTGTACGTGACCGTGCACGGCAAACCCTCCGCCGTCCTGCTCGCCACCGAGGACCTCGAGTCGCTCGAGGAGACGATCGAGATCCTCGCCGACGCCGAGGCCATGCGGCGGCTGGACGCCTCCGAGGCCGAGCTCGCCCGCGGAGAGGTCGAGGGCCGCGACGAGCTGGACGCGGCCATGGCCCGACGTCGACAGCGGCAGTGACCGACCAGGAGTCCTACCTCCTGGCCATCACGCCCACCGCCCGCCGACAGCCCACCGACCGCCTGTCCGAAGCCGTGGCCGCGGCCTCCTGCGAGTTCATCGTCGGCCCGCTGCTGGACAACCCCCACCGCATGGGCAAGCGGGTCCGCCCGCCACTGGATGACCGGCACAGCGCCCGCCGCGGCACCTACCGGGTCGTCCACCGCATCGACGACGACACGCACACCGTCACCGTCCTCGACGTCGCCCAACACCGCGACGCCTACCGAACCAGCGGCTGACGAGATGTGCTCAGCGGACGATGATCCGCGCCCTGGCCCCTGAGACGCGAACCTCTGCGAGTCGAGGGCGTCGTGGCGGCTGTCCAGTGGCGTCGGCAGAGATCAGACGGACGTGAACAGCCGGTGCGGGTCCGCGTCGCTCAGGTCCATGACCTCGGCCAGCAGCTCGAGTGTGTCGGCATCCTGGCGGCTGATGGAGCGACCGAACGGCCCCCGCGCCCGCGCGACCCCTTCGCCGACGGCGAGGAGAGCAGACCTCATCGAACTGGCGGCCCCAGCGCCGAGCCTGGCCGACACCGTCGCTGCCGCGAGCAGGCCGGTGGTGACGGGGCGGCCGTCGCGCTCGTAGGTCGTCACGAGGTCGGGATCGTCCAGCGTCGCCTGCAGCGCCTCGGTGCCAAGCCGGGTCGTCGTGGGCAACGTGGCCCGCACGGCGTCCCAGATTGCATCCAGCTCCCAGGTCTCCAGCCGCGTGCGGCCGACCAGTGCACTGAACATCCACAGCGGTGCCAGCCGCAGAGTCTGCTGCTCCGATCGGGCCAGCGTCCCGTACAGGGTCACCCATGTCTCCTCGGTGGCGACCGATGTCGTCAGCAGTCTGCCCCCACTGGCAACAGTGATCAATCAGCGAGACAGGCCGGACTGCCTCGGCGAATCCAGGGAGTTCCCCGGACTCGCCGGGGCGGTTGAGTCAGCCGTCCTCGACGGTCGCCACTGTGACCTCAGTCGTGACCCCGGGCTCCACCCGCGCCACAGCTCCCCGGTCGGTCGCATGCCGGCCGGACGTCGCTCGCACGACCACCGCGAGCGCCTCTCGTGGTGTCCCTGAGGGCGGCTTCTGAGACACCGGAGCGCGGACTGGTCAGCGATGCGCGCCTCGTGCCAGGCGTACAACTCACGGCTGGCCAGCGCAGGGTCGGGCAGGCAACGGGCGTGCAGTGACGCGCGATGACCGCCTGCGAGCGGCGGCCGAGAACCCGCCGCCGCCCGGGGACAGCCGGTCAGTCCTCGATCGACTGGTACACGACGGCCCGGAAGTCGGCCTCGGGCAGGTCGAAGCCGACCATGTGCTGCGTCA
>DASQXT010000506.1:0-3987 GCA_035639575.1 Geodermatophilus sp. | reverse complement strand
GGCGAACTCGTAGACGCGCTCGAGGATCTGGCTCTCCCGCGTGACCGAGCGTGTCGGTGACCTCGGCGTAGTTGTCCAGCGAGGCGAGGATGAGACCCGCACGCCCGGCGACCGGGTCCTCGGCGAGCAGCTGGTCGATCTCGGCCGCGAGCCGCTGCCGGTTGGGCAGGCCGGTGAGCCGGTCGTGGTCGGCGTCGTAGCGGATCTGGGTCAGCAGCTGCTGCTGCCGGATCGCGGCGTTGATGTGCGTGAGCATCGACTCCAGGGCCGCCCGGTCCCCGTCGCCGAACGTGACGACGTCGTTCCGTCGGTCGCAGACCTCGAGATAGCCCGGTTCGCCTGCAGCGGTGGTCACCGGGGCGGCGAGGACGTCCTCGGCACCCCGTCTCGACAGGGCGGCCACCTCGGCCTCCGTGGCCCGGGCGAGCGAGATCAGGACGGGGCCACCGCCGTGGGCCCCCTCGGTCGCCCGCCGGCGGAAGAGGTCGTCGGGGTCACCGGGGCCGTCGTACCAGGCGCGGCCGTCCTCCGCCGCGACGAGCAGCCGCGGCTCCTCGTCCAGGTACGGCGGCAGCCACAGGGCCACGCGGTCGGCGTTGAGCAGCTCCTTGACGGCTTCGACGATCTGCCGGGTCCCGTCCGCCTGGGAGCTGACCTGCTCCACGCGCCGGGCGAACTCGTAGACGCGCTCGAGGATCTGGCTCTCCCGCGTGACCGCTCCGAACCGGCGGTACAGCAGGGCCAGGGTGAGCACGAGCGGCAGGATGAGCAGCCAGGACCACGGGGTGACGTGGACCAGGAGCAGGAGGGCGAGGCCGACGACGACGGCCATGGGGCTGACCAGGACGACGGGGATGAACAGGCTGGTCCAGATGGCTCGCCCGGGATAGCCCTGCGTGAGCGTGATGGCGGCCGCGAGGCAGAGCGCGCCGACCGCGTTCGCCGCGAAGATGGCCACCAGGTAGAACAGCCAGGTCGCGGGCGAGGAGATCGGCCCCACGGGCACGAGGTCGAGGATCGCGATGGCCACGCAGGCCTCGAGGACGGACATGCCGACGTTGAAGGTGCCCTTGGCGGCCGGGTAGCGCTGCGCGACCAGGACGGCGCCCACAGCGGCCCCTCGCGCCAGAGCCGCCCACGTCCCGCCGATCTCGACCAGCGCGACCACGAGGGCGAGCTCGCTCGCGGACCAGGCGACGCCCTGCCCGCGGAACTCGAACTGGAGGCTGAAGACCTCGGCGGCCACCATGCCGGCGAAGACCACGGCGAACAGGCCCAGATCGAAGGCCTCGGTGTGGTGCGGCAGGATCGTCGACACGGCAACCAGCGCAACAGCGACGACGGCGGCGGCGGCGAACCAGGGGTTCCGCAACGCCGACACCCGGATCGCCTTGCGGACCTCAGCACTCGCCACTGATGACCTGCGTTCGTAGGGGCTGGACAAACAGGCCGAGGCTAGCAGCGGCACAGCCGGGATCCAGCTCTCCTGACCCGGACGAGGGGGGTGGCCTCAGCGGCCACCCCCTCCGGGCCGCGCAGCTCAGCTCTGCGCGTCGCGGTTCCAGCGACCACCGCGGTTCCACCGACCGCCGCGGTTCCACCGGCCACCCCGGTTCCACCGGCCACCGCGCTGCACGTCGTTGCTCATGACGCCTCCTCAGGCATGTAGGACTGCTGTGTCGAGATGCATGGCAGTCGTCCAGGCGCGGGGGCAGAGCGTTGGGCACGGACCGCGCCGGAGAGATTGCTGCCCGTCACCCATTGGAGGCAAGCACCGTCAACCGTCTCGACACGAATGGGGGTCATGCCGTCACACACTGTTGCGACATGTGACCGTGTGTACCTCGTTGGGGGTACACGGGAGTCTCCTGTGCCGGAGGAGGGCTGAGGGTCCGCTGGGACCCGGCCGTGCCGGCGTGTCGTGGCCGGTCCACAGACCCGGGCGCGGCCCACCGGCGTTCCCCCGATCGGGTCCACAGCTCTCCACAGCGCCGTCCACAGCTCGTGGACAGGTCGGACGGCCACCTACGCTGCGCCGCGTGCGACGGGACGGGGACGACGCCGAGCGCGGCTCGACGCTGCCGCTGGTCCTGGTGTGCTGGCTGGTGGCCGCCCTCATGGCGTTCGGCGCGATCGCCGCGTCTGACGCGTTCCTCGAGCAGCAGCAGGTGCAGTCGGTCTGCGACGGCGCCGCTCTGGCCGCGGCCAACGCCACCGACGAGGCAGCCCTCTACGCCACCGGCGTCGGGACGACGCTGCCGCTGACCCGGGCCAGCACGCAGGCTGCGGTGGCCGACCAGCTGGCCGACGGGGGGACGGCACTGCACTCCTGGTCCACCGAGACCGACGGGGTCGAGGTCACGGTGCGGTGCACGCGCTACGTGGAGATCGCGTTCGGCTGGCTCTTCCTCGGCGGGCAGCCGCTGGAGCGCACCGCCGTCGCCGGTGCCCGCGCCCCGACCACCCCCTGAGCCGCGCCCACCCACCGACGGCAGCGGCCCCCGACCTCTGCCGAGGTCGGGGGCCGCGCGTACCGGGTGGCGGGTGAAGGATTCGAACCTTCGTAGGCTAAGCCGACGGATTTACAGTCCGCTCCCATTGGCCACTCGGGCAACCCGCCGTGGTGGTACCGGGAGATCGTACAAGACAGCGCAGACCGGCCTCGGTGGTGGCTCCAGGGACGCGCCGCGACCGGTGGACAGAGGACAAGGAGCACCGACACATGGCCGACTCGTCGTTCGACGTGGTGAGCAAGGTCGACCGCCAGGAGGTCGACAACGCCCTCAACCAGGCCGCCAAGGAGCTCTCGCAGCGCTTCGACTTCCGCGGCACCAACGCGACCATCGCCTGGGCCGGCGAGGAGGGCGTCACCCTGCAGGCCGACACCGAGGAACGGGTCTCGGCCGCGCTCGAGGTCTTCAAGGAGAAGCTGATCAAGCGGAACATCTCACTGAAGTCGCTGGACGCCGATGAGCCGCAGTCCTCCGGGAAGTCGTACAAGATCGGAGCCCGCATCAAGCAGGGCATCGAGTCCGACACGGCCAAGAAGATCGCCAAGATCATCCGGGACGAGGGGCCGAAGGGCGTCCAGGCCCAGATCCAGGGCGACCAGCTGCGCGTCAGCGGGAAGAAGCGCGACGACCTGCAGGCGGTCCAGCAGCTGCTGCGCGGCAAGGACCTCGACGTCGCCCTGCAGTTCGACAACTACCGCTGACCGTCGGTATCTGAGCAGGTCAGCGGCCCGTCCAGGTCTCCCGGTCCGCAGAAAGTCCGCACGTCACGCCCAGCGCGGCGGCCATCAGGTCGCCCGCTGCGGCGCGCGTGCGGTCCTCGGCCGTGGGCCACAGGTGGGAGTAGACGCCGAGCGTGATCGTCGCCGAGGAGTGTCCGAGCGCCCGCTGCACGGTCACCACGTCGCAGCCAGAGGCGATGAGACCGCTGGCGCAGAAGTGCCGGAGGTCGTGCAGGGTGTAGCCCTCGATCTCCGCGGCCTTGCGGACCTGTCGCCACTGGTGGCCGGCGGAGTTGCGGTTCAGCGGCAGGGGGCCGTTGCTGACCAGCCAGTGGTCGTGCGGCACCCCGATGCGCTGCACATGCTCGGCCAGGAGGTCCACCAGGTCCGCGGGCACGTAGACGACCCGCTCGGAGCCGAACTTGGGCGCCACGAGCGCGGTCGTCCAGTTGGTCTCCCCCTGCAGCTGATGGCGGACCGAGATCGTCCGACGGAGGAAGTCGACGTCCTCCAGGCGCAGCGCCGCCGCCTCGCCGAGCCGAAGCCCGGCGAAGGCGCACACGGCGATGAAAGGCCGGAACCAGGCCGGAGCGACCTCGAGCGCCCGGCCAACCTCCTCGACGGCCGTGATCGTCATCGCCGCCGCGGCCTTGCGCCGCCGCGGGAGCGGGACGCCGGCCGACGGGTCCGCCTTGATGATCCGGTCGACGACGGCGGCCCGTAGGGCCATGTGCACGTAGTTGTAGCGAGTCCGG
>DASQXT010000505.1:0-12252 GCA_035639575.1 Geodermatophilus sp. | reverse complement strand
GTGGCGGCGATCATGATGACGCCACCCTTGACGTCGAAGCCGTCCATCTCGACGAGCATCTGGTTGAGCGTCTGCTCGCGCTCGTCGTGCCCGCCGCCCATGCCGGCGCCGCGGTGCCGGCCGACGGCGTCGATCTCGTCGACGAAGATGATCGCCGGCGCGTTCTGCTTGGCCTGCTCGAACAGGTCACGGACCCGGCTGGCGCCGACACCGACGAACATCTCGACGAAGTCGGAGCCGGAGATGGAGAAGAACGGCACCCCGGCCTCACCGGCGACGGCGCGGGCCAGCAGCGTCTTGCCGGTCCCGGGCGGGCCGAACAGCAGCACGCCCTTGGGGATCTTCGCGCCGACGGCCTGGAACTTCACCGGGTTGGCCAGGAAGTCCTTGATCTCCTGGAGCTCCTCGATGGCCTCGTCGGCACCGGCGACGTCGGCGAACGTCGTCTTGGGGGTGTCCTTGCTGACCACCTTGGCCTTGGACTTGCCGAAGGCCATGACCCCGCGGCCGCCGCCCTGCATCGAGTTGAACAGCCAGAACAGCAGGAGCAGGAGGATCACGAACGGCAGGAAGCTGATCAGCAGGCTGACCAGGACGCTGTCCTGGGTGACGTTGGTGTCGAAGTCGACGGGGGTGCCGCCGTTCCGCGCGCCGGAGACCAGGTCGAAGACGTCGTCAGCGGCACCGAGCGGGTAGGACGCGGTGATCTGGTCGCTGCCCTGGACCGGGTTGTTCAGCTTCAGGTCGAGCGTCTGTTCCTTGTCGTTGATCGTGACCTGGCGGGCGTTGCCGTCCTGGATCTGCTCCAGCGCGGTCGCGGTGCTGACCTCCTGGAAGCCGCCGTTGCCGCGGAACAGCGAGGAGAACGCCAACGCCAGGAGGACGACGAGGACGACCCAGAACCACACGGAGCGGAAGATCTTCTTGCGTTCCATACACCGATGCCGGGCGGCCGGGTGCTCCGGCCTGTCCCGTCCACCCTCCTGATCGTCCGGGGGACGCTCCCTGCGGCCCGGGCGGGCACCCTGGCGCTACGGTGCAGCGTCGTTGGATCGACGGTACACCGGCGGACCTGTGCGTCTGCTGTGCGACGGCGGGCTCCTCGCTGGCAGTGTCCCCGGTCACCGCAGCGGGCGACACCGCCACCGTCCCCCTCCGTGGACGATCAGCTGGGCTCACGTCTGCGGGTCCTGACTCAGGACCGGTGGTGAGCCAGGACCCGCGACGACCAGCTCAGCTGATCATCGGGGAGCCGACCGACGTCAGCTCGAGTACACCTCGGGCTTGAGCGTCGCGATGTAGGGCAGGTCGCGGTAGCGCTCGGCGTAGTCCAGCCCGTAGCCGATGACGAACTCGTTCGGGATGTCGAAGCCGATGTACTTCACCGGCACCTCGACCTTCACCGCGTCGGGCTTGCGCAGCAGGGCACAGACCTCGAGCGAGGCCGGGCGCCGTCCGCCCAGGTTCTTCAGCAGCCAGGACAGGGTCAGCCCGGAGTCGATGATGTCCTCGATCACCAGCACGTGCCTGTCGCTGATGTCGCGGTCGAGGTCCTTGAGGATGCGCACGACGCCGGAGGAGCTGGTGGCCGAGCCGTAGGAGGAGACGGCCATGAACTCCATCTGGGTGGGCAGCCGCAGCGCCCGGGCGAAGTCGCTCATGAACAGCACCGCGCCCTTGAGGACACCCACGAGGAGCACCTCGCGCCCGGCGTAGTCGTCGGCGACCTGGTCGGCCAGCTCGGTGATCTTGTTCTGGATCTGCTCCTCGCTGAGCAGCACGTGGTCGATGTCCGGGCCGTAGCCGTGGTCGTTGCCGAGGTCTGCTGGAGCGGTGGCGGGCTCGCTCACGGGCGGGACTCCTCGCGGGTGTGGGGTGCGGCCTCGAGACGGGGGCCCCGCACGACGGGGGGCGACAGCACCAGCCTGCCAGACGTCCGGAGTGCCCCTGCACCGCCGGGTAGGTCCACCCGGCCCTGTCCCCGCCAGCGCGTGACGAGCGCCTCCACCGCACGCAGGTGGACCGCCTGGACGTCGGGGACGCCGGCGCCGCGCAGCCACCCGCGGAGCACCCGCCTGCGCAGCGCCGCGGGCAGCCCGGCGAGCTCGCTGGTGAGGAGTCCGTCCTCCCCGGCGAGGCGGGACAGCTGCGCCGCGGCCAGCTCGTCGAGGGCGTCGAGGTCCTCCCGCAGCAGGTCGGCGGTGCGGGCCAGGGCGGGCGCGACGCCGCCGCCGAGCACCTCCTCCATCAGCGGCAGGACCTCGCCGCGCAGCCGGGCGCGGGTGTAGGCGGGGTCGGCGTTCCAGGGGTCGTCCCACACCGGCAGGCCCTGGTCGGCGCAGGCCTGGCGCGCGGTGGCCCGGCGGACGCCGAGCAGCGGGCGCCACCAGAGCACGCCGCCGGTCGCCCGTTCGGCGACCATGCCGGCCACCGAGCGCGGGCCCGAGCCACGGCCCAGCCCGAGCAGCACCGTCTCGGCCTGGTCGTCGAGGGTGTGCCCGAGCGCGACGCGGGCGCCGAGGTCGGTGGCCGCGCCGGCGAGTGCTGCGTACCGCGCCGCACGGGCGGCTCCCTCGGGTCCGCCGTCCGCGCCGACCGCCACGCGGCGGACCAGCACGGGGTCCAGGCCGAGCCCGCGGAGCAGCTCCGCCGTCCGCCCGGCCCGCTCCGCGGAGCCGGGCTGCAGGCCGTGGTCGACGGTCACCGCGCCGACGCGGACCCCGGCGGACCGGGCCTCGAAGGCCAGGGCCGCGGCCAGGGCGAGGGAGTCCGCTCCCCCGCTCACCGCGGCGAGCACCGGCTGCCCGCTGGCCCGCAGACCCGGCCGTACGGCGGTCCGCAGGACCGCGACGGCCCGCGGCGGGCCGGACACCGCCCTCAGGCGGGGATGGCGGGGCGGCCGTGCACCCGCTCGACCCAGCGCGCCGGGTCGGTGAGCTCCTCGATGCGGGGCAGGTTGTCCGGCCCCTCCCACACCCGGTTGAAGCCCTCCATGCCGACGAGGTCGACGACCCCGCCGACGAACACGCGGCCCTCCGCGTACTGCCGCATCTTCTGCTCCAGGCCCAGCAGCCGGCGCAGCACCCGGTCGATCGGGCCGCGGCCCTTGCGGCGCTGGGCGAACCGCTTGCGCAGGGTCCGGACCGACGGGACGACGTCCGGACCGACGCCGTCCATCACGAACTCGGCGTGCCCCTCCACCAGGCTCATCACGGCGGTGACCCGGTCGAGGACGGCGCGCTGTGCGGGCTCCTGCACCAGCGCCATCAGCCCGGCGTCGTCCCCGCCCTCGCCACGGGCGGCGTCCAGGACGCTGCGCAGCACGTCGCGCACCCGGTCGCGGAGCACGTCGGGGTCGAGGTCGGTGGCCTCGACGAACTCGGCCATCTGCGCCTCGAGGTGGTCCCGGAGCCACGGGACGGCGGTGAACTGCAGCTGGTGGGTCACCTCGTGCAGGCAGACCCACAGCCGGAAGTCGCTGGGGTCGACGCCCAGCCGACGCTCGGCGTCGACGATGTTCGGGGCGACCAGGAGCAGCCGGCCACCGGTGCCGAAGACCTCGTACTGGCCGAGCACCCGGGAGGAGAGGAAGGCGAGCACGCCGCCGGCCTGCACGCCGGTGGCGCGGGAGCCGATGGCGGTGGCCAGCGGGCCGGGCCGGGTCTCCTGCTTGGCGGCGAGTGCGTCGACCAGCGGGTCGAGCAGCGCGGACATCCCCTGGGTGTTCGCATCCACCCAGCCGGGGCGGTCGACCACGGCGACCTCGGGCACCGGACCGCCCGGCACGGGCCGCAGGCCGGTGAGGCCCTCGACGTGCGCGACGGCGGTGGCGGCGGCCTCGTGCAGCTCACGGACCACCGCGGCAGCCTCCTCCCGCGTCGTCTGCGGGCCGGGGCCGACCAGGCGGCGGGCGGTGCGTCCGGCGAGGTCCCAGTCCACCATCCGTGCGGGGCTGCTCATCGGCCTCACGGTACGCGCGACCAGGCCCGCAGCGCCCCGCCCGCGGTCCGGCTCAGCGACAGCCGCAGGCGGCCAGCGCCGAGGCGACGTCGTCCAGCGCGTGCTCGGCGGCCAGCCCGTTGGCGGGGGCGCCGTCGGCGAGGACGGCGAAGACCAGCAGCCGGCCCTCCGCGGTGATCACCGTGCCGGCCAGGCCGTGCACGCCCAGCAGCGTGCCGGTCTTCGCGCGCACCGATCCCGGCGCGGTCTGCGGGTCGTCGTCGCCGCGGTCGGCGAGGGTGCCGTCGTAGCCGGCGACGGGCAGCCCGGAGAGGATGGGGGAGGCATCGGCCAGCGTGCCGTCGGCGACACCGGTGAGCAGGTCGGCGAGCAGCGCGATCGGGACCCGGTCGGTGGTGGACAGGCCGCTGCCGTCGACCAGCGAGAGGCCCGTGACGTCGAGGCCGAGGCCTGCCACGGCGTCGGTGACCGCCTCGGCGGCCCCGTCGAAGGTGGCCGGCTCACCGCTGGCGAGGGCGACGTGGCGGGCCAGCGACTCGATCAGCAGGTTGTCCGACTGGGACAGCGCCTCCTCGACCAGCCGGGCCACCGGAGCCGACCGCACGGTGCCGAGGGTCTGCGCGCCCTGCGGGGCCTCGCCCAGGACGACGGTGGCGCGGGGCGCGCCGAGCGCGACGGCCAGCGCGGTGCCGGCGTCGGTGCCGGGGGCGGCGCTGCGCTGCAGCTCACTGGGCCTCACCCGGGCGCCGTCGACGGCGGTCGCGGTGACCGGGGCGGCGTAGGTGGACGGCACGTCTCCGGGACCCCAGCCGCTGGCGGTGAGCGGGCCCTGGAACAGCGAGTTGTCGACGACGACGCGGGTGACCTGGGTGTCCGCGGGGAGGTTGCCGCGCACCTGGGCGGCGAGGTCGGCGACGGTGGGCGCCCCGGGGTAGGTCAGCGAGGGGACGGTCCGCGACAGCGTCGGGTCGCCGCCGCCGACGAGCACCACCTCACCGGGCGTGGCGCCCGCGACGACGGTGGTCTCCAGGGTCGCGTCGGAGCCGAGGGTGGTCAGCGCCGCCGCGGCCGTGAGCAGCTTGGCGGTCGAGGCCGGCGTGGACGGGGTGTCCCCGTTCTGGTCGAACAGCACGTCGCCCGAGGCGACGTCGACGACCCGGGCCTCGACGCCGGTGCCCAGGGCGGGCGAGGCGAGCATCGGCGTGAGCTCGCCGGCGAGCACCGTGGCGTCCGGGGCGGGCGCCTGCGGCGACAGGGCCGCGAGCACCGGGGGGGCCGGCTCCACGTCGGGCAGCCGGGCCTCGGCGGCGGCGACCTCGGTCGCGGTGCCGCCCCCCTGCGGGGCGAGGACGAACCAGACACCGGCGGCCGCCGCGAGGACCAGCACGAGGACCCCCAGCAGGAGGCGGCGACGGAGCCGCGAGTACTTCGGCGTGACGGTCGCCGACCCGCTGGACGCGATGGTGCCCACCCCCCGAAACCGACCTCCGGCGGTCCTCCGGGGTCCGATCCGCCACACTACGTCCCGTGCAGTTCGACGTGACGATCGAAATCCCGAAGGGCCAGCGGAACAAGTACGAGCTGGACCACACCACCGGACGCATCCGCCTGGACCGGATGCTCTTCACCTCCACCCGCTACCCGGCGGACTACGGCTACATCGAGAACACCCTCGGCCAGGACGACGACCCGCTCGACGCCCTGGTCCTCCTGGAGGAGCCGACCTTCCCCGGCTGCCTCATCACCTGCCGCGCCATCGGCATGTTCCGCATGACCGACGAGAAGGGCGGCGACGACAAGGTCCTCTGCGTGCCGGCCACCGACCCGCGGATGGCCCACCTGACCGACATCGGCGACGTCTCGGAGTTCGACCGGCTGGAGATCCAGCACTTCTTCGAGACCTACAAGGACCTCGAGCCGGGCAAGTCGGTCGAGGGCGCCGAGTGGACCGGCCGTGAGGAGGCCGAGGCGGAGATCAACGCCTCGCTCCGACGGGCCGAGGAGGCCGAACCGCACCACTGAAAGAGGACCCTCCTGCCCCCCACCGCTCGCAAGCTCGCGGCGGGACCCTGCAGGAGGGCCAGCCCCCTGGCCCCTCTCCGAGCGGCCGCCGAGCGCACGACGGACGCCGACGGCGGCGCACCTGCCCGGGTGCGCCGCCGTCGGCGTGTCCGGGGGACGATCCGCGACCGGCCGCCCTGCAACCTCCCGCAACGGTTGTGGGCCGGCTCCCGCGGTTGGTTGCCTGCGGGCTCCCCGGGCCTCCTCCCAGCCGGCCCGGACCGACGAGGGGGTCAGCCATGGCACCGGACCAGCACCCGCAGGCACCGCGCCCGACCGAGGTCGCGGCATGAGCGCCGCGCTCGTCACCGGCGGCGGACGCGGCATCGGTCGGGCGATCGCGCTCCGCCTGGCCCGGGACGGCCACGCGGTGGCGGTGAACGACGTCGACGGCGGCGGCGCCGAGGCGGTGGCCGAGGAGATCGGTGCCGCCGGTGGGCGGTCGGTGGCGGTGCCCGCGGACGTGACCGACCGGGACGCGGTGTTCGCCATGGTCGACCGGGCCGCCGACGCCCTGGGCAGCGTCGACGTGATGGTGGCCAACGCCGGGGTGGCGCAGGTCAAGACGCTGCTGGAGGTCACCCCGGAGGACCTGCGCCGGGTGTTCGACGTCAACGTGTTCGGGGTCCTCTACTGCATCCAGGCCGCCGCGGAGCGGATGATCGCGCAGGGCGGCGGCGGGAAGATCATCAGTGCGTCGTCCATCGCGGGGCACTCCGGGTTCGATCGCCTGGGCCACTACAGCGCCACCAAGTTCGCCGTGCGGGGGCTCACCCAGGCCGCCGCGAAGGAGCTCGCCCCGCACGGGATCACCGTGAACGCCTACTGCCCCGGGATCGTCGACACCGCCATGTGGGAGCTCATCGACGAGCGGCTCGGGGAGGCGCTGCACCTCGGGAAGGGCGAGGCCATGGCCAAGTACTCCGAGCTCATCGCCCTGGGCCGGGTGCAGACGCCGGAGGACGTCGCCGGGTTCGTCTCCTACCTCGCCGGACCGGACGCGGACTACATGACCGGGCAGTCGGTGATGATCGACGGCGGGATCGTCATGGTCTGACCGCGAGGCTCGAGCCCGGTCTACGGCCGGTCCGGCACCAGCTCGGCGAGCAGCGCGCGGACGCGGGCCTCGACGTCCTCGACGATGCGCCGCACCGTGTCGAGGTCCTGACCGGCCGGGTCGTCGACGGGCCAGTCCTCGTAGCGCTTGCCGGGCAGGACCGGGCACGTCTCGCCGCAGCCCATGGTGACCACCACGTCGGCGGCCTGCAGGAGGTCGGCGCCGAGCCGGGTCGGGACGTGGCCGGTGACCGGCAGCCCCCGCTCGGCGAGCACCCGCGCGACCACCGGGTTCACCCCGGCACCCGGCTCGGACCCGGCCGAGCGGACCTCGACGGCCTCGCCGGCGAGGTGCCGGGTGAGCACCTGCGCGGCGACGGAGCGGCCGGAGTTGTGGATGCACGCGAACAGGACGCTCGGCCTGCCGCTCATCGGACCTCCTCGGTGGGGACGGGAGCGCATCAGCAGCAGTCCGGGTCGATGACGCGGCACAACGCCCCGAGGGAGTCCCGGCGGGCCCGGTACCAGACGTTCATGCCGCGCCGCTCGCCGTCGCTGATGAGCCCGGCCCGGCGCAACACCGACAGGTGGTGGCTGACGGTGGCCTCGGTCAGCCCGACCGCAGGCGCGAGGTCGCAGGTGCAGACCTCGTCGGTGGCCAGCAACAGCGACATCAGCCGCACCCGGACCGGATCGGCCAGCGCCTTGAGCCGCACCGCGACCTCGAGCGCCGCGTCCGCGTCCATGGGGGCGGCCGCTACCGGGACGCAGCAGATGGGGGTGCTGGTGTCGATGACCGGCAGGGCCTTGGGCACGGGCCCATCGTGCCTACTCCATTGACATACGTCAAAGACATCGGCACGCTCTCGGTACATGAGTTCGATGAACGTCTAATTCTCGGAGGTGCTCCGTGTCCCGCATCCAGCTGGCCCTCAACGTCGACGACGTCGAGGCCGCCACCGCCTTCTACGCCACGCTCTTCGGCACCGAGCCGGCCAAGACCCGGCCCGGCTACGCCAACTTCGCCATCGCCGACCCACCGCTGAAGCTGGTCCTGCTGGAGAACCCCGGGCAGGGCGGCACGCTCAACCACCTCGGCGTCGAGGTCGGCTCCGTCGAGGAGGTCGACGCCGAGCAGACCCGCCTCACCGCCCAGGGCCTGGCCTCGGTCGACGAGCGCGGCACGACCTGCTGCTACGCGAAGCAGGAGAAGTTCTGGGTGGCGAACACCCCCGGCGGGGAGCGGTGGGAGGTCTACACGGTGCTGGCCGACAGCCCGACCTTCGCCGGCGACCCCGGCGACGGCCCGGCCTGTTGCGGCGACGCACCCGGGACCGCCGACCCGACTGCCGCGACGCGCTGCTGCTGAGCAGGACACCCCCGGAACGACGCAGCGGCCCCGTCCACCCGGACGGGGCCGCTGGGGTGGAGCCGCCTGTCGGAATCGAACCGACGACCTTCTCATTACGAGTGAGATGCTCTACCGACTGAGCTAAGGCGGCGGACGTGCGCAGCCAGCTTACGTGACCGTCCGGCCGCCCCGGCGCAGGCCCCGGCGGCTCACGCCGGGAGTCGCAGTGCCACGGTCAGCGCCTCGACGGCGACCTGCGGCTTCACGTTCTGCTCCAGCGCCGTCCGGCAGTCCAGGACGGCGTCGATGCGGCGCAACGCACCCTCCGGGCCGATCCGCCGGGCCAGCTCCTCGGAGTCGGCCCGGCGGTCGGGGTGGGCCAGGTGCGGCGCGTCGCCCCCGGTCGCGGCCAGCACCAGCGCGTCGCGGTACAGCGCGGCGAGGTCGACCAGCGCCCGGTCCAGCGAGTCTCGGCCCAGCCGGGTGGCCCGCGACTTCTGCCGCTTCTCGAGCTCCTTGAGCTGCCCGGCCCCGCGACTGGCGGCGGCCACGCCGGGACCGCGCGCGCCGACCCCGAGGCTCTGCTTCACCGCCTCGGTCTCGGCACCGTCGAGCTCGGCCGTCGTCCGGTCGGACTCCTCCTTGGCGGCGCTGACCAGATCGTCGGCTGCGTTGAGGCAGGCGGCCAGCGAGACCAGCGCCAGGGGCACGTCGAGGACCGCCTTGCGGGCCAGCCGGGCGCTCTCGTCGCGGGCCAGGTGCCGCGCGCGCCCGACGTGCCCGCCGGCGGCCGCGGCCGACCAGGCGGCCAGCGCGGGGTCGACGCCGTCCCTGCGGACCAGGACGTCGGCGACCGCGTCGACCGGCGGGGTGCGCAGGCCCACCACCCGGCACCGGGAGCGGATGGTCACCGGCACGTCCTCGGGGTGCAGGCTCGGCGCGCAGAGCAGGAAGACCGTCCGCGCCGGCGGCTCCTCGAGCATCTTCAGCACCGTGTTGGACGCCTGCTCGGTCATCCGGTCGGCGTCCTCGACGAGCACCACCTGCCAGCGCCCCTGCGACGGCGCCCGCCCGGCGATGCGGACCAGCTCGCGCACCTCGGCCACGCCGATGGACAGCCCCTCCGGGACGACGGTCTGCACGTCGGCGTGGGTGCCGGCGAGCACCGTGCGGCAGGCGTGGCAGGTGCCGTCGCCGCCGTCGGGGCACTGCAGCGCGGCGGCGAAGGCGCGGGCGGCGACCGACCGCCCCGACCCCGGCGGGCCGGTGAACAGCCAGGCATGGGTCATGGCAGTCGGGTCGGCCACGGCCGCCTGCAGCTCGGCGACGACCGCGGGCTGGCCGATGACCTGCTCCCACACCCCACTCACGCCGCCTCCTCGCTGGCGCTCGTCGGCCGCGTTCGCGGCGCTGCTGTGTCCGCCGGCGACCTCGCGAGCTCGCTCACGCGTGCACCTCCAGCAGCGCGCCGACCCGCTCGCGGACGTCGGCGGCGAGCTCCTCGACACCACGGGTGGCGTCGAGGACCAGGTAGCGCCCCGGCTCGGCCGCGGCGAGGGCGCGGAAGGTGTCGCGGACCCGCTGGTGGAACTCCAGCGACTCCGACTCGAGCCGGTCGGCGACCGCCCGGCCGCGGGCGCGGGCGAGCCCGGTCTCCGGCGGCAGGTCGAGCAGCACGGTCAGGTCCGGGCGCAGCCCCTGGGTGGCCCAGCGGGAGATCGCCGCGACGTCGTCCAGGCCGATGGTGCGCCCGGCGCCCTGGTAGGCCAGCGAGCTGTCGACGTACCGGTCGGTCACGACCACCTCGCCGGCCGCCAGCGCGGGGCGCAGGACGGCGTGCGCGTGCTGGGCGCGGTCGGCGGCGTACAGCAGCGCCTCGGCCCGCGGGGACAGGCCGGTGTGCGCGCGGTCCAGCACGATCGCCCGGACGACGGCGCCGGCGGGGGTGCCCCCGGGCTCGAAGGTGGCCCGCGCCGTCCGCCCCTGCGCGCTCAGCCACTCGCAGAGCAGCCGGACCTGGGTCGACTTGCCCGCGCCCTCGCCGCCCTCGAACGCGATGAACAGCCCGCCGGGCCGGCCGGCGGCCTCGACGCGGAGGGCGGGCGGACCGTCGTCGGACACGGGGCTCCCGGGTGGGTGGATGGCTGGCGGTACGGCGGCAGCCACGGTACCGGCCGGGACCGACGGTCCCCCGCTGCCGGCCCTAGGGTCGGGACGTGACGAGCACCGCCGCCTGGGACCCTGCCGGCTACCTGCGCTTCGGCGACGAGCGCGCGCGGCCGTTCACCGACCTGATCGCCCGCGTCGGCGCCTCAGAGCCGCGGACCGTCGTCGACCTGGGCTGCGGCGAGGGCGCGCTGACCGCGTCGCTGGCGCAGCGGTGGCCGGGCGCGCGGGTCACCGGGGTCGACTCCTCACCGCAGATGCTGGCCGCGGCCGCCGCGCACGCCGTCCCCGGCCGGGTGACCTTCACCCGCGGCGACGCGCAGGGGTGGCAGCCCGCCGAGCCGGTCGACGTCCTGGTCACCAACGCGGTCCTGCACTGGGTGCCCGGGCACGCCGACCTGCTGCGCCGGTGGGCCGGGCAGCTGGCGCCCGGCGGCTGGTTGGCGCTGCAGGTGCCGGGCAACTGGCGGGCGCCGACCCACGCGCTGCTGGCCGGCCTGTGCCGCTCGCCGCGCTGGGCCGGGCTCGTGGGCGACGCGGCACCGGCGGAGGACGCGGTGCTCGACCCGGCCGGCTACCTGGACGTGCTCAGCGGCGCGGGGCTGGCCACCGACGCGTGGGAGACGACCTACCTGCACGTGCTGCGAGGGGACGACCCGGTGCTCGGCTGGGTGCGCTCGACCGTGCTGCGCCCGGTGCTCGCCCGGCTGGGCGAGGACGACGCCGCCGAGCTGACCGCGGAGTACGCCGCGGCGCTGCGGGCCGCCTACCCGCGCCGTCCGGACGGGACGACGCTGCTGCCCTTCCGGCGGGTGTTCGCCGTCGGGCACGCCGGGTGAGCCGTCAGACGACGACGGTCGGGAGGCAGGAGCGGACGCCGCCCTCGGCGCCCCGCTCGAAGGCGGTGGTGCGCTCCTGGGCGGTGCCGTGCGTCTCGGTCTGCTCCTGGCCGTTCTCGTCGATGTAGACCGTGCCCCACGCGTTCTGGCTGGCGACGGCGGTCAACGCGGCGGTGAACTCCTGCGGGTCGCCGTCCTCCAGGCGCAGCAGCCCGTCGTCGACGGCGCCCTGCAGCGTGGCCCCTGCCAGACAGTCGGCCTGTAGCTCGTAGGCCCCCTCGGTCAGCGCCGGGTCGAGGTGGGAGACGACCGAGTGCGCCCACTCGTGCGCGACGACCAGGTAGACGAAGCCGTCGCCGAGGTCCTGCGAGAGGTTCATCAGGTCGACCTCGAAGGCGAGGAAGTCCCCGATCGGGCAGTGGAAGGCGTTGCCCTCGGGGAGCAGCACCTGGCCGCAGTACACCTGCTCGGCGGGGGCGTCGTAGAGGCCGGGGGCGCGGGCGGCCGGAGCGAGCCCTGGCGCGGTGTAGCTGCCGGCGAAGTAGTCGCTCCAGTGGGTGCGCCACCAGGTGTCCACAGCGTCCAAGGCCAGGGCGTAGTCGGTGTCGAGGTCGTCGGTGGCGGCGCCGTCCGGGCCGGTCACCGGGAGCGGCACAGCCGCGTAGCCCTCGGGCTCGGGGGGATCGGCCGCGGCCGGTGTGGCCGTACCGAGGAGCACGGCGGTCACGAGAGCGGTCAGCAGTCGGCCTGTGCGCGTCGCCATGGCGTGGATCCCTCCGTCGTGGACCCGCGGAGGCTAGGGGTGAGCCAGGGAGGACT
>DASQXT010000504.1:0-2656 GCA_035639575.1 Geodermatophilus sp. | reverse complement strand
GTTCTTGGCCTCGTTGTAGGTGGGGATGACCACGCTGACCCGCGGCGGGCGCGTCGCGCCACGGCGGAGCGGCACGACGGCGTCCGGGTCGCGCGAGTCCGACCCCGGCGGCGGGAAATCGAGGGCCACGTTGGGCAGCCGCAGCGGGCGCTCGTCGGCGTCCGGGGTGGCGGGGACGGTGGGGACGACGGCGGAGGACAGGGCCCTCCGCGGGAACCAGTGCGGCCGTCGGGTGCCGGGCGCAGCGGTGCCGCGCGGACCGGCCGAGGCCAGGTCCCAGGGTGCGAGCGACATGGTGGTGCCTCTCTCTCGAACTGGGGCGTGCAGCCGGATCACGGCGGCACGGTCGAGCTGGTGGGGGCGGCAGGCGCCCCGGGGAACGGGACGCGCGTGGCGGCACCAGGTCCGGTGCGCGTGCGCAGTCCCGAGTGGGAGGGCCGGACGACCGGCCGCTCCGGGCGAGGTGGCAGCGAGGTGCGGCGGCGGCTCAGCCGGGACGCGAGCCCGGGTCGTCCGCGCCACCCCGGACCTCGCCGGAGGCGCTACCGCGGACGAGGACGCCGCTGCCGGCCGGCCAGGTGGGGACCTCGCCGGCCAACACCGCGGCGGGCAGCCCGGACGCGCCCAGCGGACCGCCCCAGGACGACGCCGCCGTGGCTCCCGAGGCCGTGGGGGCGGGCCCCGCGGGGACGGGTGCCGGCGCCACCGGGAGCGGATCGGGGAGCGGGTGGACCGGGACCAGCGGGGGTGTCCCGGCCGGGGCCTCCGGCGGTGCGACCTCGCCGACGGCTGCGGTCCCGCTGATCGGCGCCGAGTCGGAGGACGCAGCTGCGAGGTCGGCGAAGGTCCCCTCGGCCACGGAGAGCTGCGCGACGAGCGGCGACCCGGCCATCCCCTCCGCGGGCGGCCGGATGCCGCCCGGCAGCTCCCCGACCGGGGCCGAGGACATCCGCACGGGCTCCCCTGCCGGGGTTCCGTCCGGTGCCTCCGCCGGAGGCCCGAGCGGTGGATCCGCCGGGGTGCCGGCCGGGGTCCCGGCCGGGTCGGGATGCGGGTGACCGGAGGCGCTCGGCGTACCGGTGCCGGACCTCACGGGCACCGGTACGCCGGGAGCGGTCGGCCTCTGCGGGTCCGCACCGGGACCGGTCGGCTTCTGCGGGTCCGCGCCGGGACCGGCCGGGCCGGACGGCGCACCGGAGCCGGTGCCGGGGTCGGCCGGCTGTCCACCCGGGTCCGGGGAGCCCGGGCCCTGACCGTCGTCGGGCTGCGACGTCCCGCCGTCGGTCGGCTGCCCGTCGTCCGGGGACGTGGGTGTACCGGGCGGCGGGGTGCCCGGAGTGGCGGTCCCGCCGCCGGAGGAACCGCCCGGCTGCTCGCCCACGGAGCCCGGGCCACCGGAGTGCCCGGAGCCGCCGTGGTGCCCGTGGTGGGAGGAGTCACCGTGGGATCCGACGTCCACCGACCCCGGCACCATCGGGGCCGGCTGCTGCGGCCGCGGGGACGCCGGCGCCGGTGCCGGCGGGGTCGCCGGCGTCATGGTGGACGGGGGCGCCGGGTCGGGTGAGGTCACGACCGGCTCGGCGGGGGTCGCCGGCTCGGGCGGGGTCACGGTGGACGGGGTCACCGGCGCCGGTGGTGGCGGGGTCGCCGGCTCGGGCGCCGGCGTCACGGTGGACGAAGTCGCCGGCTCGAGTGAGGTCACGACCGGCTCGGCGGGGGTCGCCGGCTCCGGCTGCGGCGTCACGGCGGGAACGTCGGCCCGTGGGCTGTCGGCTGGAGGCGCCACGACGACGGACGTGGGCCCCGCCGGGGCCGGGGTCGTCGTCCCATCCGCGGGAGCCGTCTCGTCGTCACCCTCGGTGGCAGCGGGTGCGGTCGGCGCCGCCTCGGTCCCTGCCGCCACCGGGACGACCTCCGGCGTGGCCGGGGCGGTCTCCGACACGGCTGGAGCCGAGGCGTCCGCGTACGCGCGCGCGGACAGGACGGTCAGCAGCAGCCACAGGCCGGTGAACAGCAGGGCGGCCAGCAGGGCACGGCGGCACCAGGTGACCGGCCGCTGGGCGCGCGGACGCACACCGGCAGCACCGGCCGACCCCCCGTGACCCCCGACGACCAGCACGACCAGCCTCTCGGCCACACTCGCGCGGTCGGCGGCGTGGCAGGCACGGGCATCGGCCCCCCCGTGCACGATGAGGCACTGTTCGGCGTGACGTGTGCACCGGTCAACCGGTTGATGAACGGCCGATGATCGACTTCGGCGGTGTGTCACTATGTGTGACGGAGGCCACGAGTACCGCAACGGAACCAGCCGGACTCGCTAGCCGAGGTCCGGTCGGAGGTCCAGGGTCCTTCGCCCCTCGTCGTACTGCAGGCTGCCGCGACCCGGCTCCTGGGACGACGTCGACTGCGGGCGCGTCCCGAGCACCGGCCGTGCCGCGGGAACCGCTCACCGGAGGTCGCCGTGGGCTGTACCGGGTCAGTGACCGCCCTCGCGGCACGCCGCGTCGAGGGCGGCGGGCAGCGCGGTGAGGAAGGCGTCGACCTGGGCGTCGGTGAGCACCAGCGAGGGCGCCAGCCGCAGCACCCCCGGGGCGACGGCGTTGGCCAGGAACCCGGCCTGCCGCAGCGCGGCCTCCAGCCCGGCGGCGACGTCGGC
>DASQXT010000503.1:0-2234 GCA_035639575.1 Geodermatophilus sp. | reverse complement strand
GGTCGCCCCGCCAGGCAGCAGGACGTTCACCGTCACGGCGCTGCCGGCCAGGTCGGCCGCCATCACCCGGGAGAGCGCCTCCGCGCCGGCGCGGGCAGGCCCGTAGGGCACGAACCCCCTCCGGGTCATCGTCGAGTGGTTCATCGAGATGTTCACGACCCGGCCCCCGCCGCCGGCCAGCAGCCGCGGCACCACCTCTCGCGCGACGAGGAAGTAGCCGGTGAGGTTCGTCGCGACGAGGTCGCGGAAGCCGTCGGGGGAGACGGCCCAGAACGGCTGCGGGTCGGTCAGGAACCGCGGGTTGACCGTCCGCATGCCGATGCCGGCGTTGTTGACCAGCACGTCCAACCCGCCCAGGGCACCGACCGTCTCGTCGACCCCGCGCGCGACGGAGTCCTCGTCCCGGACGTCCATCCCGACCCCCACCGCGCCGGCGCCCAGCCGCTCGGCCGCCACCCGCGCCCGGTCGCCGTCCCGCCCGGTCACCACCACCCGCGCCCCGGCGTCGAGCAGGGCCGCGGCCATCGCCTCGCCCAGGCCGCTCGTCCCACCGGTCACCAGTACCCGGATGCCGTCCGCCCGTGCCCCCTCGTCGCCCATGCCGCCATGGAACACCCGCACCCCGCCGCCGCACCCGCGCGGGTTCCCGCAGGTCAGCGGCACACTGGGCCGGTGATCCGCAACGTCGTCGTCGGCCGGGTGCGCCCGGGCACCGACCTCTCCCTCGTCCAGGAGGCGCTCGACGCCATCGCGGCCCTGCCCGTGGAGGGGCTGCTGGACGTCCGGGTCGGCCTGGACGCCGGCCTGCGCCCCGGCGCGTGGAGCTTCGCCATCACCAGCGACTTCGTCGACGCCGAGGCCTACCGGGTGTACGACGCCGAGGCCGAGCACAACCGCATCCGGCGGGAGCTGTTCGACCCCGTGTGCGAGGAGATCGCGCGGGTCCAGTTCGAGGCCTGAGCGGGGTCGGCCGGGCACACCCTGCCCAGTGGGCAGTTGCGGCCGCCGGGGACGGCGTGTCGGCGCGTGTCGCCGACCGCAACTGCGCACTCGGTCGACGGGGCGGCGGGTCTCAGGCCCTGACGATGGCCGCCACGGGACCACCTCCCGACGGACCCTGGTGCACCGCCGCCACCGACACGAACACCGCCGGGTCGCCGGTCACCGACGCCGCCACGCCACCCACCGTCGCCTTGATCTGGCGGTGCCAGAAGACGTCGGAGTCGTCCAGCATCGCGTTGCGCCGGCCGCGGACGTAGCCGGTCGGATCGGCCTCGCACTTGAGGAAGACGTTGACCAGCCGGTCGCCGAGGTCGCTGGGGTGCGGCCGCTCGGGGAGCTCGAGCCCGGCGTCCCGGATGGCGTTCCAGATGCCGTCCTGGTCGAGCGCGTCGCGCATCACCGAGTGGCCGATCCGGTAGGCCCCACCGTGCCCGCGGGCGTTGCCGACGACCACGATCTGCGCCCGGTCCAGCTCGACACCCGACGAGCAGGAGGCCACCGCGCTGTACAGCGACAGGTCACGCATGACCTGCTCCTGGCGTGGCATCTCGATCTCGCCGAGCGCCACCGCGATGCCCAGCGCCGTCGTCCCGTTGGACAGGTCCATCGAGCCGTGCGGCTCGTCGTAGTAGGTGTCCTTGCCGCGCGCCTTGGCGTCGCGGATGGTCTCGATGGTCAGCAGCGGCGTCTTGGTCTGCACGTAGTGGACGTCGGCCGGGTCGGTGATGCCGGCCTCCGCCATCGCGCGGCGCACGCCCTCGGCGACCTTCTCGACCATCGCGATCCGGCCGATGTCCTCGGGCCGGATGACGTCGCTCATCGCGTAGCCCACCGTCAGCCGCGGCTCGTCGGTCTTCTCGACGGCGTCCTCGGGCAGCGTGGCGAAGACCGTCGCGTGCGGGCTGATGACGCCGTCCGTGCCGCCCGACCACACGATCGGGATCTGCGCGACCTCCTCCTTGGACCGGCTGCCCAACTCGTGCAGCACCTCGCGGAAGGCCCGGTCGGCGATGATCCGCGTGTAGTCGTTGACCCCGCCGTTGCCCTCGGTCTTGCCGATGACGGCGACGACCCGGTCGGCCTCCATCACACCGTCGTCGATGAGCTTGGCCAGCTCGGAGGCGTCGCTGACGTTGTGCAGCGGGATCTTGCGGACCTCGATCGGTGCGGGCACGTCTTCCTTCTCTCTAGGGACGGGTGTGGCCCTCGTGCTGGGTCCCGCCGCGAGCCTG
>DASQXT010000502.1:0-3808 GCA_035639575.1 Geodermatophilus sp. | reverse complement strand
GCGTTCGGGTTGGTGTTCTCGCAGCAGGACCACAGCTGGTTCTGGCAGGCGAAGCAGGCGCCACAGCCGATGGGGAAGGGGACGACGACGCGGTCGCCGACCCGGAGCTTGTCGCGGTCGACCCCGGGGCCGACCTCGACCACCTCGCCAATGAACTCGTGGCCCATGACGTCACCCTTCTGCATCGTCGGCACGTAGCCGTCGAGCAGGTGCAGGTCGGAGCCACAGATCGCCGTCGAGGTGATCTTCACGATCGCGTCCCGGCTGTTGAGGATGGACGGATCCGGGACGTCGGTGACCTCGACCGTGTTCGGGCTGACCCAGCAGTTCGCCTTCACGCCAGGACCTCCTTGAGCTCCTCGTCGGTCAGCGGGTGGGCGGGGTGCTGCGGGAACTCCTCCCGGGCCTGCTTGCCCCGCGGTGCGCCGTCACTGCGGATCACCTCGCCGACCTCGAGGACCTGCTTGAACCGGCGCAGGTCGTCGTCGAGCTGCTGGGAGGGCTCCTCGCCGAAGTACTTCGCCGCGGCCTTGCCCAGCGCGCCGCCGGGCAGCTCGTAGCTCAGGGTCACGTGCACCTCGGTGCCCCGTCCGCCCGGTGCGGGCACGAAGCGGACCTCGCCGGAGTTGGGGACGTCCGCACCGTCGAGCGAGCGCCAGGCGATGCGCTGCCCCGGGACGTCGTCGGTGGTCTCGGCGTCCCACTCGACCGACCGGCCGAACGGCGCGCTCGCCTTCCAGTGGCTGCGGCGGGCGTCCGTGGCGCGCACCTCGTCGAGGTGCGCCATGAACGTCGGGAGCCGGTCGAGCTGCCGCCAGAAGGCGTACACCTCCTCCGGTGGCCTGGTGACGGTCGTGGTCGAGGTCAGTTCCATGGGTGTCGCGGGCTCCTTCCGGATCGTGCGGGTGACGGCTGCGTAGACGTCGACGGCGGTGCGTCCATGGCATCGCCGCACACCCGGCCCCACAGCCACGCGGGGTACGGGCGGCCCAGCAGGCCGGCTGCGGCGACCAGTTCGCGAACGCCGACGAGTTCGGTGACGGCGCGGTGCCGGGGGACGTCACCGACGCCGAGGCTCCGCGCGAAGTCCGCCGGTCTGGTCACCTGCGGAACGCCGAGCGCAGCGCTGGCCAGGTCCAGCGCGCGAGTCAGCGGGTCGTGGGTCAGGAACGGGTCCGGAGCCGGTCGACGGACAGGTGTCGTGGAGGCAGAGGTCATCGCACCCTCCGGGAAGACGTTGTCGGGTGCAGCAGATCCTCGGAGCCCTGGCCCGCGCCATCGGCAGAACGACCGATTTCGGCAGGGCCCCGGTCAGGCCGTCGTCGTTGCCGGGCCCGCACCGGCCAACCGGGCCTTGCTCAGTGCGGTGCACGACGACCCGACGTTGGCAGCGGCCTATCACTCCGGGCCGGTGGCCCAGTAGACCGCGGCCTTCGGAGTGGTCCTCGGTCGTGCCGTCGGACGAGGGGAGATCGGGCCCACCGTCGGCTCGTCCCTCGCTGCTGAAGCCGGCGCGGCGATCCTCGTCCAGCGCTGGCTGCTGCAGGGAGCCCACATCGACGCGGAGCTGGTGGCGGCCGTGGTGGACGACGCGGTGCTGCTCCTTCTCCGGGACCGCGGCGAGGGGCGCCTACCCGACGTACCGACGCCCGGGACGCCGTCGTCCGAACGTCGAGGAGACGAGGTCTGTCGGCAGGCGGCAGCCGCGGGGACAGTCGAACTCGACCGGCTCGCAGTCGAGCCAGCCCACGGCGGCAGACCGCCCGCAGCCCGGGCAGGTCTCCCACGTCACGTGCTCACTCACCGACGATCCTCCCGACTGCGACGACGGTGGCCGGCGGGTCGAGGTGCCCGACAGCCGCCTTCCAGGACCCAGGTTCCGTCCGGTTGCGGTGCCAGGTAAATCACGCCGTCCCGCTGCCCGGCATCGACGGCTCCGATGGCACGTGGGAGTGGTGTCGCGACCGGTCGCCGGCAGCGGCACCGCTCGCCGGCGGGATCAGTAGCGAAAGCGCTCCACCAGCACCTGCAGCTCGCTGGACATGCGCGCCAACTCACCCGCGGCCAGCCTGGTCTGGCCCACTCCCTCGGTGGTCATCGCCGCCGCGGCCGCCACCCCGCCGATCGTGGTGGCGATCGCGCCGCTTCCGGTCGCGGCCTCGGACACGCTGCGGTTCATCTCCGCCGTCGTGGCGCTCTGCTCCTCGACCGCGGAGGCGATCGTGGTCTGGAAGTCGTCGATCCGGCCGATGATCGCGGTGATCTCGCCAATCGCGGCGGTGGCGCCCGAAGCGTCCTGCTGGATGGCCTCGACCCGCCGCGCGATGTCGCCGGTGGCCCTGGCCGTCTCCTGGGCCAGTTCCTTGACCTCGTTGGCCACGACGGCGAAGCCCTTGCCTGCCTCGCCGGCCCGGGCGGCTTCGATCGTCGCGTTCAGGGCCAGCAGGTTGGTCTGCTCCGCGATCGTCGTGATCGTCCGGATCACCTCGCCGATCTCCTGGGACGAGGTCCCGAGGTTGGAGACCGTGCGCGTGGTGGCCCCGGCGACCTCGACCGCGGTCCCGGCCACCTGAGCCGCTTCGGCGGCATTCTGCGAGATCTCGTCGATCGAGGCGCCCATCTGCTCGGAGCCTGCGGCAACCGTCTGCACGTTGCGCGAGATCTGCTCGGCGGCCGCGGCGACGGAGCCGGCCTGGGCGGCTGCCTCCTCCGCGCTGGCCGAGATGGCCTCCGCGGACCTGGACAGCTCGTCGGCCGACGCGGCCAGTGCCTGCGTCGACTCCGCCGTGGACCGGACCATGGTCTGCAGGTTCTCGGTGGCTTGGTTGAGCGCCCCGGCCATGTGGCCGATCTCATCGCCGGAGGAGACATCCACCCGGACAGTGAGGTCTCCCGAGGCCATGGCCGTCAGCCCGTCGCGCACGGCGGTCACCGGCCTGACGACGAGCCGAGCCACCAGCAGGCCGAGGCCGAGTGACCCGGTCACCCCGAGGGCCAGGACGACCAGGATGAGCGTCCGTGCGGAGTCGTACGTGTCCCTGGCCGCCTGGACGGAGGCGCGGGCGTCGGTGGCTTCCGCGGCCGCCAGCCGGTCGAGGGCGTCGCCCAGGGTCTTCGCCGTCGGCCCGACGGTGTTGCTGCGCATGGCCATGAAGTCAGCCATCCGCCCCTCACGCGCGGCCTGGAGGTACGGCCCGCTGACCAGGCGCTCGTAGTCCTGCCAGGCGTCGGTGAGGACGGCGAGGTCCTTCTCCTGGGCCGCCGTGAGCCTGCTCCCCGAGTACGTCCGGACGGCGGCGTTCAAGGCATCGACGTCCGCGAGGTAGGCCTGGTGGGCGGTGTCCTGCGTGCCGGTCTTGGGCAGCAGTTCATCAGCGAGCGCATCGACGCGCGTCTGCAGGAAGGCGCGACGGATCTCCGCGAGCTGCATGGAGGGGACGAGCGCCTGGCCTTCGATGTCCTGGCTGCGCTGCTCCAGCGCCGCGAGCCGGGTCAGGCCGAGGACCCCGATGAGGAGGGCCACCGCGCACGACAGCGCCACGGCGGAGAGCACCTTGACGCGCAGGGGGAGAGAGGAGAAGCGGGTCAGCGGGTTGCGCACGTGCCGTGTTCCGTTCGGTCGACGATGGTGCAGTCGTGTTCGGTTGCCACGGGTCGTCGCACAAGGTGAGGACCCGGTTCCCTCGCAGCCCGTTTCCGATGGTCTCCATCGAGGAGACCGATGCTCGCCGGACAGCCGTCTCGGCAGGATGACCGATGGAGATCGCGACCCGGGGCGAGTAGCCCAGTAGGGGACCACGCCACTCCC
>DASQXT010000501.1:0-9152 GCA_035639575.1 Geodermatophilus sp. | reverse complement strand
CATCACGGCCTACCGGATCGGCTTCGACAGGCCGCGCGCGGGCATCGGGCTGCAGCCCGAGCGGGTCGGCGGCGTGGCGACCTGGGTGGTCCCCAACCCCAGCGGGCTGAACGCCCACCACCAGCTGCCCGACCTGGCCCGGCTCTACGGGAAGCTGCGGGACGCGGCGCTCGCCGGCTGACGGTCAGCGACGGGTCGAGATGGCGCGCAGCTCGTGCGCGGACTCGACGGTCGGGGCGCGGGCGAGCAGCCGCTCGAAGGCGCGGTCCTCGCGCTGGCGGGCGCGGGTCCGGCGGCGCTCGGCGATGGCGGTGCGCAGACGGGACACGGGGATTCCTCTCGGGTCACGCGGCGACGGGGACCGTCGCGGGGGGCAGGGGGCTGCGGACGGCGTAGACGCCGTGATCGGGGGTGAGCCGTGCCCCGGGGAGCAGCCGGTGGACCAGCCCGACCACGCGGTCGTTGTCGGCCTGGACGTCGGCGGTGAGGCTGCGGACGCCGCGGCGTCCGGCCAGCTCGGTCAGCTCCGCGAGCAGCTGGCGGCCGACGCCGACGCCCTGCCAGGCGTCCTCGACGACCACGGCGACCTCGGCGGTCGCCGGGTCGGCGGGGGAGCGGTCGTATCGCGCCACCCCGATCACCTCGCCGCCGACGACGGCCACGAGCGCCTCGCGCAGGTCGTGGTCGACCTCGACGAGCCGGTGGGCGTCCACCGGCGGGGAGCGCAGCGGCGCGTGGAAGCGCCGGTAGACCGTCTCGGGGGACAGGCGGTCCCACAGCCGACAGAACAGCGGGGCGTCGTCCGGCCGCACCGGCCTCGTCGTCACGGGCAGATCCATCTCGGCCTCCCTGAGTTCGTGTGACGAACTCTGCTCCTGCCGAGTGAGTTCGTCAAGTGAACTCAGCGGGATATGCTGGGGGCGTGAGCGAGGCGCTGTGGGACCGGTCGCGGTGTTCGGTCGCGGGCACGCTGTCCGTCGTGGGCGAGAAGTGGAGCCTGCTGGTCCTGCGCGAGGCGTTCCTCGGGGTGCGCCGGTTCGCCGACTTCCAGCGGGTCCTCGGCGCGCCGAGGGCCGTGCTCACGGACCGGCTCAACACGCTGGTGGAGCAGGGCGTCCTGCGGCGGGTCCCGTACCAGGCGGAGGGGGAGCGGCAGCGCCACGAGTACCGGCTGACGCACAAGGGCATCGACCTGCATCCCGTGCTGGTGGCCCTGATGAGGTGGGGGGACCAGTACCTGGCCGAGGACGGCGAGGTCCCCCTCGAGCTGCGGCACCGCGACTGCGGCGAGCCGGTGCACCAGGTGCTCGTGTGCGAGGCCGGGCACCAGCTGTCCGGGGCCCGGGAGGTCCAGGCGGTGCTCCCGGCCGACCGGGGGACGACCGGCTGAGCCCGGAGCCGGACGCTTTTCCGCAGCCCCTGGCGGTGCCACCCGTCCTCGCGACGGGCGTGCGTGGTCACCGCGGGGCTGCAGTCGGTCGGGTCAGAAGGGTGGCGGGTCGTCGGCGGGGTCGGGTGCCGGTGGTGGGTGCTGGCTAAGTGCGTGGTGGTTTCCGGCCGCTCACCAGCGAAGACGTCGCCGAACGCCGCCAGCCAGAGTTGATCATGGGGGTGTTGCTCGAGACACGCGCGGACACGCCGCAGCCGGCAGCAACAACCCCATGATCAACGCGGGGAGGCGAGGCGCGGAGAGGCGAGGCGCGGGGAGGCGAGGCCGGGCGCGCGCCGGGCGGGGTCAGACGGGCTGGGGCCCGGACGGCGGCGGAGCCGACGGGTCGGCGGGACCCGGCACGGGGAAGGGGGCCGGCTCGGGCGGCGGCACGGGGTCCACGGGCGACGGTGACGGTGACGGTGGGTGCGGACCGGGAGGCGGCGGGACGGTCATGGACCGACGCTAGACCCGGGGCAGCGCGGTCGTGGACCGGCGAACGCGCACCGGGTCCCCTAGCGTCCGGGGACGTGGGCAGACGCGTGGTGGTGATCGGTGGGGACGCCGCGGGTGGCAGTGCGGCGTCGCAGGCGAAGAAGCGGTGTCCGGACCTCGACGTCGTGATGTTCGAGCGTGGGCGGGCGACGTCGTACTCGGCGTGCGGCATCCCGTACTGGATCAGCGACGCCGTCGACTCCGAGGCCGACCTGATCGCGCGCACGCCCGAGCAGCACCGCGCGATGGGCATCGACGTCCGGATGCGGACCGAGGTCGTCGGCATCGACCTCGACCGGCGCGTCGTCCGCTGGCGTGGCCTGGAGGACGGCGGCAGCGGCGAGGAGCCGTTCGACGACCTGGTGTACGCCACCGGCAGCGTCCCCATGCGGCCGCCGGTGCCCGGCATCGACGCGGCCGGGGTCCACGGCGTCCAGACGCTGGACGACGGCGCCGCGCTGCTGGCAGCGCTCGAGAGCGGGGGCGTGAAGCGGGTGGTCGTCGTCGGCGGCGGCTACATCGGCCTGGAGATCGCCGAGGCGTGCCGGATCCGCGGGCTCGACGTCACCGTCGTCGACATGGCGCCCACCCCGGTCGGCACCTTCGACCCCGACATCGGGGAGTTCATCGCCGAGGCCGTGCGCAAGGAGGACATCGAGCTGGTCCTCTCCGACGCCGTCGCCGCGATCGAGACCGACGCCGGCGGCCGGGCCCGGGCGGTGGTGACCGCCAGCGGCCGGGAGCTGGCCGCCGACCTGGTGGTGCTCGGCCTCGGCGTCCGCCCGGCGGTCCGGCTGGCGCAGGAGGCCGGCATCCCGCTCGGCACCTCCGGTGGCATCGCGGTCGACACCCGGATGCGCACCCAGGTGGAGGGCGTCTGGGCGGCCGGGGACTGCGTCGAGTCGGTGCACCGGCTCTCCGGCCAGCGGGTGGTGGTCGCCCTGGGCACGCACGCCAACAAGCAGGGCCGGGTGGCCGGCATCAACATCGGCGGCGGCTACGCGACCTTCCCCGGCGTCATCGGCACCGCGATCACCCGGATCTGCGACCTGGAGGCGGCTCGCACCGGGCTGTCCACCGCCGAGGCCGAGGCGGCCGGCTACCAGTTCGTCACCGCCGTCGTCGACTCGACCACCAAGGCCGGGTACTTCCCGGGCGCGCAGCCGATCCGGCTCAAGATGATCGCCGAGCGGCGCAGCGGGCGACTGCTCGGTGCCCAGGTCGTCGGCCGGGAGGCGGCGGCCAAGCGCGTCGACGCGCTGGCCATCTGCATCTGGAACGAGATGGGCGTCGGCGAGATCCTCTCGCTCGACCTGTCCTACGCGCCGCCGTTCTCGCCGGTCTGGGACCCGGTGCTCATCGCCGCGCGCAAGGCCTTCGAGGCCGTGGAGGCCGACGTCCGGGAGCTCTGACACCGGCCCGCCGGCTCCGCACCCGCGGGGTGCGGAGCCGGCGGGAGGGATCACGCCGGGTCGACCCGGTCGGCCTGCCGGCCGCGCTGGCCCTCGCTGGCCTCGAACTCGACCCGCTGGCCCTCGTCGAGGCTGCGGTAGCCGCCGCGGTCGGCGATGGCCGAGAAGTGCACGAACACGTCCGGCCCGCCGTCGTCGGGCTCGATGAACCCGAAGCCCTTCTCCGCGTTGAACCACTTCACCGTGCCGGTGGCCCGGTCGCCGCCCGAGGGACGACGACCCGCACCGGCGCCGCCGCGCCCGGCGTCCCGGCCGCTGTCGCGGTAGCCGCCGCGGTCGCGGTCCTGGTAGCCGCCGCGGTCGCGGTCGGACCAGCCGCCCGAGTCGCGGTACCCGCCGCCGTCCCGGTCGCGGTACCCACCGCCGCGCGGGCCGGCGTCCCGGGAGCCGCCGCTCCGCTCGGCCGACCGCACGTCCTCGGCCTGCGGGCCGCGCTGGCCCTGGGTGACGTCGAACTCGACCCGCTGGCCCTCGTCGAGGCTGCGGAACCCGCCGCGGTCGGCGATGGCCGAGAAGTGCACGAACACGTCCGGCCCGCCGTCGTCGGGCTGGATGAACCCGAAGCCCTTGTCGGCGTCGAACCACGACACCGTGCCGGTGGCGCGCCCGCCGCGCGACGGGCGGCCGCCCTCGCGCCCGCGGTCGCCGCCGCGGCCCCAGTCCCGGTCGTCCTCCCGCCCGCGACCCCGGTCGTCGCGCCCGCGCTCCTGGCGGCGGGGGGCGCCGCCGACCGGACGCACCGAGTCGGCCTGCGGGCCGCGCTGGCCCTCGCTGGCCTCGAACTCCACCTGCTGACCCTCGTCGAGGCTGCGGAACCCGCCCTCGTCGGCGATCGCGGAGAAGTGGACGAACACATCCGGCCCGCCGTCATCGGGTGCGATGAACCCGAAGCCCTTCTCCGCGTTGAACCACTTCACCGTGCCCTGCGGCATCCACGTGCTCCTGCACTGCTCGTCGCCGGCGGGCCCGTCCCACCGGCCGTCCTCCGGCCACGCCGTCCCCGGGGAGAGGCACGGCCGCGGCCTCCAGCCTCCCTCACCCGCCGCGCGTCCGGGCGGGCACCCGGCGGGACACCTGTCACGTCGTGCACGCGGCGGGCGGCCGGGAGGCGGTGGTCGTGCGTTCGAGGCGGACGTCGAGCAGCTCGTCGAGCCGCTCCTCGGCGACCTGGCACGCGGTGGCCGCCGCACCGCTCGGGGACCGTGCGAACACCGCCCGTGCCGCGCCGAGGGCGCGGTGTGCCTCGGTGATGAGCCGGTCGATCTCGGACACGGGGACGGCGGTGGGTGCCATGGGGTGCTCCACGGGGACTCCGACCGGGTCCGACTGTCCGAACCCCGGTCGCACGGTGGGGCATACCCACCGGTGACCGCGCCCACCCCCGGCGCGGTGGTCCTGCGGCGTGTCCCGGACGTCGGTGGCGTGTCCCGTTACCCGGACGCGGGTCCGGGTAGGGGCGGCCACTCGCACGGGGACGCGAACCGGAGGAGGAACGATGACGTCCAGCAGCGACAACCACGTCGTGGCGCAGGCGGTGCACGACCTGGGCTCCGCCCTGTGGTTCGGCGGAGCGGTGATGGGCATCGCCGGCGTGAACAAGTCCGGCCAGGACCTCTCCCAGGGCCTCGACCGCATCCGCGTGGCCGGGTCCGCGTGGAGCCGGTACCAGCCCGCGCAGTTCGGCGGCATCGCCGCCACGCTGCTGGCCGGGCTGCGGCTCACCCAGGTCGGCGGCCGGCGGATCGCCCTGCAGAAGGGCTTCGGCAGCGTGGGCGCGCTCAAGGCCGGGCTGGCCGTGGCCGGCGCCGGCGCCACCGCGTTCGCCGCCTACAGCGGGAGCCGCATCGGCAAGGCCGCCGAGGAGGCCGCGCGCCGCGGCGAGCAGGTGGAGGTCAAGGACGCCACCCTGCCGACGCAGAACACCCCGCCGGAGATCGCCAAGTGGCAGAGCCGGCAGCGCGTGACGCAGTTCCTCGTGCCCGCTCTGGCCGGCGCGAACATCGTCTGCAACTCGTGGCTGGTGCAGTCCTACCGCGTCGGGGCGACCGCCAAGGGCGTGCTGCGCCGGCTGCTGCCCGACTGAGCCGCCCGCGGCGGTCCGGCCGGTCAGCCGACGGGGGGACGGGGCGGGTGCAGCTGCGCGAAGACGTCGAGCAGTTCGTCCCGGACGTCCGGCGCGAGGGTGGGCCGCGGCAGCGAGCGCAGCGCGGCCGTCGTCGACCGCATCTGCTCCAGGTACTCCACGCAGGGGTCGCACAGGGCGAGGTGGTCGGCGACGGCCCGCTCGACGTCGGCAGGGAGGGCGCCCTCGAGGAGGTCGGTGACCAGCTCGACGAACTGCTGGCAGGCGATCTCGAGCGCGCCGGCCTCCGCGGCCGACGGAGCAGCGCCGCGGTCCTCAGCCACGGCCGTCGTCCTCCCGTCCGGCACGGCGGTACACGTCCTCGAGCCGCGCCCGCAGCCGGGTCCGGCCGCGGTGGAGCAGGATCCGCTGGTTGGCCGGCGTGAGGCCCAGCCGCGCGCAGACCTCCTCCGACGTGAGCCCGTGGACGTCGCGCAGCTCGACGACCGTCCGCTGCCGTGCGGGCAGCTCCGCGAGGGCGGCCCGGAGCTCACGACGCACCTCGGCGGCGACGGCGGCGTCCTCGGGCGGTGGCTCCCAGGCGACCGGTGCCCCGGCGTCGGTCCAGTGGCAGGGCCAGCGGTCGGTGGGTCCCCGGAAGCACCGCGGGTCGACGGCCGGGCCGCCGGCGTCACCGTCGTCGCGGTCGGGGAACGCCGTCGACCACGGCACGGTGCGGGACTCCCGCTGACCGCGGCTGCGGGCGAGGTTCTCCAGGATGCGGAAGGCCCAGGTCCGCAGCGACGACCGGCCCTCGAAGCGATCGAGCTGCCCGACGACGGCGAGCCAGGTCTCCTGCACGACCTCCTCGGCCGAGGCGTGCGTCGAGACGTGGAGCATCGCGACCCGGAGCATCACCGGCGACCAGGCGTCGACCAGGTCGGCGAAGGCGGCCCGGTCCCCGGAGCGGAGCCGCGTCAGCAGCTCGGCCTGGTCGTCGGTGCCGCCGGGGCGGGCGGCGGCAGCGACGGTGTCGGGGGAGCCGGGGACCCGGTCGCGCGGGTGGGCCATGGGCCGGCTCCTCGCGGTGCCCCGGACGGACCGCCACAGCATCGTCATGGCCCGGGGGCCTGTCACCGGCCCTTGGTCCCCACCGGTCGCCGGCGCCGCGTCGCCACGACGCCGGGTGCGCACAGCCGGACCGGTCACGCCCGGGCCCGCTGCGCCTGGTCGATCGCCCACGCGGCGTTGACCAGGCCGATGTGGCTGAACGCCTGGGGGAAGTTGCCGAGCAGCTCGCCCGTCCCGGCGTCGACCTCCTCCGCCAGCAGCCCCAGGTCGGTGACGTAGGCGGCGGCGCGCTCGAAGACCTCGCTCGCCCGCTCGACCTGACCGGACAGCGCGAGGGCCTGCGCGAGCCAGAACGTGCACAGCAGGAAGGTCCCCTCCTCGCCGGCCAGGCCGTCGACCCCCTCCTCGGTGCGGTACCGGTAGACCAGGCCGCGCTCGTCGGTGAGCCGCTCGGCGACCGCGTCGATCGTGGCGAGCACGCGAGGGTCGTCGGCCGGGAGGAAGCCCACGATCGGCAGCATCAGGGCGGAGGCGTCCAGCGCGGTCGACCCGAAGTACTGGGTGAAGGCGCCGGCCTCGTCGCTCCAGCCCTGCTCGAGGACGGCGTCGGCGATCTCGTCCCGGGCCTGTTTCCACGCGTCGACCCGGTCCCCGGCGTCGAGCACGGCGGCGAGCGCGATCGCCCGGTCCAGCGCCACCCAGCACATGACCTTGGAGTAGAGGAAGTGCTGCGGGTCGCCGCGTACCTCCCAGATGCCCTGGTCGCGATCGCGCCACCGGACGGCGGCGGCGTCGGCGCAGGAGGCGAGGAACCACCGGGTGTCCGCGTCGATCGCCGGCAGCTGGTCGGCCAGCCGGGCGGCCGCGCCGAGCAGCTCGCCGTACACGTCGACCTGGCGCTGGTCCCAGGCGCCGTTGCCGACCCGGACCGGCCGGCTGTCCCGCCAGCCGCGCAGGTGCCGCATCGTCCGCTCGGACAGGTCGTGCTCCCCGGCGACGCCGAACATGATCTGCAGGGACTGCTCCGGGCCGATGCCGCCGGCCCCGGCGGTGGTCATGAAGCCGAAGAAGTCGTCGGCCTCGTCCGGGCAGGCCGCCACCCACAGCGCCTCCATGGTGAAGCTGGCGTCGCGCACCCAGGCGTAGCGGTAGTCCCAGTTCCGCTCCCCGCCGACCCCCTCCGGCAGTGACGTGGTGGCGGCCGCGACGATGGCCCCGCTGGGCTGGTAGGACAACCCCTGCAGCACCCGGCCGCTGTGGTGGACCAGGTCGGCCCACGGGCCCTCGTAGGCCTGGTGCAGGTCGCACCACGACTCCCACGCGGCCAGGGTCCGGTCCAGCAGCTCGGCGAGCTCCGGCTGGGTCCAGACGTGTGCGGGGACGGCGTCGCCCAGCGTGCTGCGCTGCAGCGCCAGGTGGACCACGTCGCCGGCGCGCAGGCGCAGCTCGGCCCGCGCCGTGCCGTCGGCGATGCCGACGTCGCCGGGCAGGGTCAGCACCAGCCAGTCGGCGCCGCCGCGGGCGGTGACCCCACCGTCGACGCGCGACACGAGCGGGACGACCAGCCCGTACTCCGGCCGCGGCCGGTAGTCGACCAGCACGTCCACCTCGCCGGCGGTGCAGGCCAGCCGCCGGACGAGCACGTGCGGCACGTCGCGGCCGAGGCGGTGGCCGTCGTTGTCCGGCCCCAGGCCCAGGGCGTCGGTGAGCACCAGTTCTCCGCCGGGCGTGGTGAACGTCGTCTCCAGGGCCAGCGACCGGCCGGCGTAGCGCCGGGTGGACCGCCACCCCCCGTCCGGCCGGACCTGCCAGTGGCCGGCGTCGTCGTCGAGCAGCCGCGCGAACACCGACGGGCTGTCGAAGCGGGGGAAGCACAGCCACTCCACCGACCCGGCGCGGTCGATCAGCGCGCTGGAGTGCCGGTCGGAGAGGAAGGCGTGGTCGGCGATGGGCGTGCGGCTCATGGTGGTCTCCCGGGACGGCGGTGGTGGTGTGCAGTCCGCCGGGGGCGGTCCGCCGTTACGCGTGGCGCCCGGCAGGTCGGAGGCCCTGACCGAGCACGCCCTCCGCCGGGAGTCTTCGCTGGCGGGAGGTGCGACCGTCGGGGCGGGCCAGGTCGTCGTCACTCCGACGACCAGGTGGTCTCGAAGGACGGGTAGAGGGTCAGCCCGCCGTCGACGAACAGCGTCTGGCCGGTGGTGTAGGCGGCCTCGTCCGAGCAGAGGAAGGCCGTGACCGCGGCCATCTCCTCGGCCTCCCCGGCGCGCCGCATCGGGATGTGGCTCTCCACCATCCGCCGCTTGACCGGGTCGTCGATCCAGGACCGGTTGATCGGGATGACCTGGTGGACGCTGGAGACGTCGACGATGCTGCCCGCGGTGCCGGCGCCCAGCCAGGAGCGGATCGCCTGCTGGCTGCAGAGGAAGGCCCCCCGCAGGTTGACCGCGAGCACCCGGTCGACGTCGGCGACGGCGAGCGCGTCGGTGTCGGCGGCGACCTGGATGCCGGCGTTGTCGACGAGGAGGTCGATGCGGCCGTACTCGCCGAGCACCTGCTCGTACATGGCGGCGACCTGCTCCTCGGAGGACACGTCGGCCGCGACCAGGATCGGGTGGGTCCCGGC
>DASQXT010000500.1:0-7186 GCA_035639575.1 Geodermatophilus sp. | reverse complement strand
AGGCTGGAGGCCACCGCGGAGAGCTTGATCGAGGCGTCTTCCAGCATCAGCTCCAGCCGGGTCGCCTCCCGGGTGCGATCGCCCATCAGCTGCTCGCGGTAGCGGGTGAGCATCCGCAGCCGGCGGATGTCCGGCGGTGGCACGAAGCTCGGGCGCAGCAGCCCGTGCTCGAGCAGCTGGGCGATCCACTCGGCGTCCGTGACGTCGGTCTTGCGCCCGGGGACGGCCTTCATGTGCGCGGCGTTGAGCAGCCAGGCCTCCATGACCTCCTCCAGGCAGTAGAACGGCGCCTTCCAGTAGGTCGAGGTCGACTCCATCGCCGCGATCGTCACCCCGTGCTCATCCAGCCAATCCCGCATCACGCCCAGCGCGCGGGTGGTGGTCTTGAACGTGCGGGTCTCACTCACCCGGCGACCGCCGGGGCCCGGGATCCGCATGCAGACGGTCAGCGACTCCTTGCCAATGTCCAGCCCGGCGACCCGTTCGAACAGCACCTCCACCGCGACCACTTCCTCCCTGACGACGGTCGGTGGACGCCGTCCGGAGGGTCCTCTGCCAGGACACAGACCCACGCGCTCGCAGCAGCAATCAGAGGCACCCGAGGACCCCGCGCCATACACCTCAACGGGCTCTCCCGCGCCAGTGTGTTCCGACGTCGCCGGACGACCGGAGCATTCTCATCCCCAGGGGCAGCGATTCAAGATCGCAAACGGTTACACCTCATGCACTCCGGAGTCCTTCAACTCGTTGTGCTGAGTTACCGGAGGATCGCCAGCATCATCGCGGGCATGGGTAACCGCGGCACCCCCGAGTACCGGGCTCGACAGCGCGAGCGGCAACGGCGCCAGCAGGTCCAGCGAACGCCGACAACGAAGGTGCGATCCGACCCGGAGGAGGCCGTAGGTGGTCCCGCGCGGCGGGCCGCCGCGACGGCCTGCGGCTGGTGCGGCGGGCCGATCACCGCGCGAGCCCGGGGACCGATCCCCAAGTGGTGTTCGGCCACCTGTCGGCATCGCGCCTGGGAGCAGACCCGCGCCGCAGCCTCCGGCCGGGCGGCGGTACAGATCGTCGAACGGCGCGTGCAGGTCCCGACACCACAGCCGCTCACCCGACGCGATTGGCCCCAGGCCCTGGCCGAGCTGGCTGCCCAACTCGCTGACGGCCGGATCTACGACCGCGACCTCGCCGGCCTGTCGATCGCCCTTGACGCCGTCCTGGTCGCCTATCACCGCCGGCACCCCGTCGGCCTCCGCGCCGCCGCAGGGCACCGTCCCACAGGGAGCCTCCGAGGCCGACCTCGCTGATACCTCTGGGCCACCGGTGACAGCGGTCGTCCTGCAGGTCCGCATGACCATCCAGTACGGCAGCAGCCCGCACCCGCCGAGCCGCAGCGTCCTCCAGCTCTCCTTCAGCATTCCTCTTGCCGACCTCCGGGAGCAGCCACCCGGCGCAGCAGCGCGGACCCCGCGGTACCACGGCGTCCTCCAGTTCTTCTCCCGTGTTCCTCCGGTGGCAGCGTCCGGGGGCCGCAGGAAGCTGCGGAGCCGCGCTTCCTCGCCGATGCCACCGGGTCCTGCTGACTGGAGGGGAACCGGAGGAGAACGGGAGACCGCTCCCTCATTGTCGAGGAACGCGCACCGCCTCCGCCGTCGCCCGGGCCCGGCCACTGCCCTATCCCCCACTGTCCATAGCAGTCTCACGTCGCCGCATCGTGGCGACCCCGCCGCAAGCAACTGGGAGTCTCGGTGGATCTCGAGGAATTGAGGGACAGCCGATCTGCCGTGGTGACGGTTGCCCAGGCTGCCTCGGTCTTCGGTGTGGACGTGCGCACGGTGACCCGCGCCATCGAGAGCGGCGAGCTGCCGGCTGTCCGTCTCGGTCGACGAGTGCTGATCCCGCGGCTGCCCCTACTGGCTGCTCTCGGCGTCAGCGTCGATGTCGCCCTCACCGAGGTCCACGACGCCGACTCTGGCGACCGGTAGCACTTCACTCGAGATGGCTGATTGACCGCGTCTGCAGTGATGACGGCACCTCGGCGCTCGTGTCGTGATCACGTGTGCCCGTGAGACAGCATGCTGGCCGCGGGCGAAGCGGTCCCCCGGAAGTCCGCCCTCTCAGCCGGACCCGGCTTGTGATACTCCGCGTGATACTGCCGTCGGCGTACATGGGGGTATCTGGATGCGCCTTGGGGTCCATCGGGGTCTCTGGCGGAAGGTGAAAGCGCAGCTCAACGCATCAGAACGCATCTGGATGTTCAGCGGCGGACAGGAGTTCAAGTCCCCCCTCGGACACCACGCAGTGGGAGTTCTCCCACCTCCACCGCCCGGAAACGGCCACAGCCGGACGCGACCGTTCCCGGTCACGGTTGCCAGCCGCCGGCCGGGAGCGACGGCCCGCACCGGCGGGCGCAGCCCGACCACCCGGACGTCGACTTGGATGTCATCCAGCCGACTTGCTGGATCACGCCCCGTGGGGCGCTGCGAACCGGGCCGCGGCATGGGTTGCCCGGGCGGGGTCTCCGGCCCACCGATGAGTTTCGCGGGCCCGCCCGGTCCATCCGGTCGTACCAGTCCCCGCATCGACCTGGAGATCCGCCGTGACCACATCTGCCCACCCCGCCCGCCACCTGTTCGTCACCATCCCCGTTGCGGACCTCCAGCGCAGTAAGGCGTTCTTCGCGGCGCTCGGCTTCACCTTCGACCCCAACTTCTCCGGCGAGACCGCCGCCTGCATGGTGGTCGGTGAGCAGGCCAGCGTCATGCTCGGCAGCCACGAGACCTTCGCGCAGTACTCGCACCGGCCGATGGCCGATCCCACCACGCACGCACTGGCGCTCTTCAGCTTCAACGTGCAGACCCGCGAGGAGGTCGACACGGTCGCCGCGGCCGCGCTGGCCGCGGGCGGTGTAGAGGCGGACGGCCCGGAGGACCACGGCTTCATGTACTCGCGCAGCTTCTTCGACCTCGACGGGCACGGCTGGCAGGTCATGTGGATGAACCCGGCGGCTGCGCAGCAGGGCGCGGCGGAGTTCGTGGTGGCGGCCCAGTAGGCCGACGCGTCGGCACGTCTCCGTCCGGCAGCGAACCTTTTGGGCACACCGGTGGGGCACCGCGGCGCATGGAGCCGTGTGCGCATGTAGCGAGTCCCCCCTCGGACACTCTCTCGTCCCGAGCAGCAGTGCTCATCGCCCCTGGTCACGGCCAGGCCCATGGTGCGTCGTCCCCGAGTCGCGGCCGTCATCGGCGACGACCTCGATCAGGTCCCACGGGGCGCGACTGTGACGGTTGACACAACCAAAGTGACAGGCGAATGGTGCGATCCATGTCCGGCTCCGGGGCCCGCCGCCGTGGACGGGGAGGTGTGCGGCCCGGTTGCCCATAACGCGCCCACAACCCATCTCCGGCGAGGGAGACCCCATGGCCACGGAAACGACCGTCACGATCCTGCCGTGCGGCGCGATGAGCACCGACATCACGTGGTTGTTGCTGGCCCCGGGCCGGGCGATGCGGACCAGGCAGACGAAGGACCAGCCGGCGGAGTGGATCGACTGCCCGACGCACTGCGTGCTGGTCGACACCCCCGACGGCCGGATGCTCTGGGACACCAGCTGCCCCCGTGACTGGGAGGAGCGCTGGGCGCCGACCGGCCTGCAGGACTTCTTTCCCTACGACAAGGTCTCCGAAGAGGAGTACCTCGACTCCCGCCTCAAGCAGATCGGCCTCTCCCCCGGCGACCTCGACTACGTCGTCTTCTCGCACCTGCATTTCGACCACGCCGGCAACGCAAACCTGTTCAAAGGCACCAAGGCCAAGCTGGTCTGCAGCGACAAGGAGAAAGAGTTCGCCTTCGGGTTCGACGGCCCCTTCACTGGCGCGCACCTGAAGGCCGACTACGAGAGCCTGCAGTTCGAGACCGTCTCCGGCGACACCAAGGACTTCCTTCCCGGCGTCAGCTTCTATCAGACCCCTGGGCACACCCCGGGCAGCATGTCGATGCGGGTGGACCTCCCCGAGACCGGCACGATGATCTTCACCGCCGACGCCGTCTACATGGGCGCCAGCTACGGCCCGCCGGCCGTGCCCGCCGCCATTGTGAACAACCTCGAGCAGTTCTACAGCTCGGTGGAGAAGCTGCGCGGCATCGCCGAGGAGACGAACGCGACGGTCGTCTTCGGCCACGACGCCCAGCAGATCCACGAGCTGCGCACCGCGCCGAACGGCAGCTACCGATGAGCGAGACCACCGCGCGCGTCGAGGAGACGATCTACACCTGGGGCGCGCCGCCGCTGAAGTTCGGGCCGGGCGCGGTCGACGAGATCGGCTTCGACATTGCCCAGTTCGGCGTCGAGCGGGTACTGATCATCACTGATGCCAACGTGCATTCGGCCGGGCTGCCGCAGCGGATCGCCGAGTCGCTGACCCGGTACGGCGTCCAGTCGGAGATCTTCGACGGCGTCCACGTGGAGCCGACCGACGACAGCTGCAACAAGGCCGCCGGGTACGCGCGGGCTCAGGGGCCGTGGGACGGCTTCATCGCCGTCGGCGGCGGCTCGTCGATAGACACCGCCAAGGCGGTCAACTTGCTCACCACCGACGGTGGCGAGCTGATGGACTACGTCAACAAGCCGATCGGCGGGGCGAAGGCACCGACGGGCCAGCTCAGGCCGCTGATCGCCGTCCCCACGACCGCCGGGACGGGGTCGGAGAGCACCGCCATGTGCGTGCTCGACATCCTGTCGATGAAGGTGAAGACGGGCATCAGCCACTGGCGGCTGCGGCCCACACTCGCCGTCATCGATCCCGTGCTCTCCCTGTCCCTTCCGCCGGAGGTGAGCGCCTCGGCCGGCATGGACATCGTCTGCCACGCGCTGGAGAGCTACACCGCCCGCTGGTACCAGACGTTCGACAAGAAGGAGGCCGAACAGCGGGTCACCTACTGCGGCTCGAACCCGATTTCCGACCTCTGGTGCGAGCGGGCGCTCAGCCTCCTTGCCCGGTCCTTCCGGACGGCGGTGCACCAAGGGGACAACCTGGAAGCGCGCACCGACATGATGGCGGCCGCGACCTTCGCGGGCATGGGCTTCGGCAACTCGGGAGTACACATCCCGCACGCCAACGCCTACCCGATCGCCGGCATGGTCAAGGACTTCCGGCCGCCCGGCTACCCGCAGGACGAGGCGATGGTGCCGCACGGCATGTCGGTGTCTCTCACCGCGCCGGAAGCGTTCAGGTTCAGCTTCGAGTCCGCGCCTGAGCGGCATCTCCGGGCGGCTTCGCTGCTGGCGCCGGACCGGGAGAAGGTCGACGACCCGAAGGAGCAACTTCCCACGGTGCTCACCGAGCTGATGCAGGACATCGGCATCCCGAACGGCATCGGCGCGGTCGGCTACAGCGAGGCCGACATCCCCGAGCTCGTCCCGGGCACGATGAAGCAGCAGCGACTGCTGGCCACCTGCCCCCGGCCGGTGACCGAGGACGACATCGCCGACATCTTCGCCAAGTCGATCAGCAACTGGTGACGCCGATGCCGCTCTACGACTACCGCTGCGATCGAGGCCACCGGTTCGAGGCCATGGCCCCGATCGCGGCGGCCGATGTGGCCGCCTGCCCCTGCGGTGCGGACGCAGTCAAGGTGCCCTCACGCGTCTCGCTGGGCGGGGTGGCCCACGCCGGCCGGCCGATGGAGCTGATGCCGCAGACCTGGCGCGGCACCTACGAGGGCGACCGCGAGTACCTCGGCCACCTGCGCCAGGAGTGGACCGCCCGGCAGAAGCTGGAGGACAGGTACGAGGAGCTGCGCGGCGACCGCCGCCCGATCGTCGCGCACGAGGGCCGCTACGCCAGCGCGCCGCTGCGCGCCGGCGACCCGGTGCCGGGATCGTCTACGGACGCCGGCCCAGCGCACTCACCCGGGGGACACACCCCTGGCAGGCATTCGCACGGCGGTCACTCGCACACGCGATCCGCCTAGATTCGCCGCCGTTCGGAGGGCGTTGCTGTATCCGTCGCACTTGGCCGTGTCACTCCGATGCCAGGGCGTGTGCTGAGAACCCGCCGAACGGGTGGCGCAGCGGCCTGGGGAGGCTGTCGGGCCGGAGTCATCAGCTTCCCGCCAGATGTGCAGGGCGACTTCTCTCGCCTGATGCGGCAGGGTGACCTACTGGATGACGGTCTGTAGCGCCGCAGCCTTCCTCCAGTTTTCCTCCGGTCGGTCCGTGGAATGCTGGACGCCCTCGCCTCCGGCGGACTCACAGCCAAGCCTGCGATTTGATCTCGGGATGGTCGGCCACTGTTGACTCGCGTTGAACACGCAGGTGGAGCGGCCAGCGTGGCGATGACCATCGATGGCTCAGGCAGGCTGCTTCTGACAGTATTGGATGACTAAAAGGTGCAGGACCTTGACGCGTCACGCCCCGCGGGCGATCACTGCGTCCGTCTCGCGGCACCGACCGCCATGCCGGAGGTCAGCCTCCCGCGGGGTCTACGACGAGTTCCAGACGAGGCAGCTCCCTACAGTGATGAAGCTGCTGGCGACCGACCCGACCCGTCGCGCGCCTATGCGCACGCAGAAGCCAGCGGCATCTACCACCCTGACGCGATCTGACGACGGCATGGTGACAAGGCGAGCAGACGCGGTCCGGCCAGGTCTTCGATCCCGATGAAACGGTCACTTGTTGTTGTAGGAGAAGTGTTGGTAGTCCTTGGGGCTCGTCCAGGCGCCGCCCCAGTACCAGCCGATGTCGGCAAAGGCCTGCACCGTGCAGTCGCTGGCGTGGATCATTCCGGGTGCCGTCCTCGACCGGTCGACGTACTCCGCGCCGGCGGAGGGAAGGACCGTGCCGCCGGAGGAGATGTAGGGGTTCTGCACGGGGTTGATGTCGATCGCTCCACCGTAGGAGTGCTGCGACCACACCCCAGGGCGCCCAGTCACCGCCCGGCAGTTGAAGGCAGAGGTGTTGTTGGCCTCCATCGACCGATCGTCACTGCCCTGGAAGTCGTCGACCAGCTGCATGCGGGCGATCGGGAAGCCCTGGTCGTACAACTCATGAAACACCGAGACCACCGGCCCGGCCCAGTCCTCGTGTACGACCATCTCACCCTGCGCATCCCGCCCGTCGAACGTGCGATAGCTCATGACGAGCAACCGCAGGTCCTCCGGCGGCACCGGGCAACCGGCACGGTAGGTG
>DASQXT010000499.1:0-6321 GCA_035639575.1 Geodermatophilus sp. | reverse complement strand
ACGGCGACCCCGACGGCGCTGCCCGCGGAGCGGAAGAACATGTTCAGGCCGGTGACCACGCCGCGCTCCTGCCACTGCACCGCCGACTGGGCGGCGATGAGCGTCGGGGCCGCGGTGAAGCCCATGCCGAGGCCGATCACGAACGCCGTCGCGCCGACCTGGACCACGCTCGAGGACCCGTCGAGCAGGAGCAGCAGCGCCGAGCCGAGGAGCACGACGCTGGCGCCGACGAGCGCGGTGGACCGGATGCCGACCCGCAGGTAGACCCGGCCGGACAGCGACGCCGAGATCGGCCAGCCCAGCGTGAGGGCGGCCAGCGCGAACCCGGCGACCAGCGGGCCGGTGCCCAGGACGTCCTGCGCGAACGTCGGGACGTAGGAGGTCAGTCCGAGCAGGACGGCGCCGACGCAGGCGGAGGCGAGGTTCGTCGCGACGAGCAGCCGGTTGCGCAGCAGCCGCAGCGGGACGACCGGATCGGCCGCTCGGCGCTCGATGACGACGAACAGCCCGAGCAGGACGGCGCCGGACACGAGGACGACGATGCTCTGCGGGGACCCCCACGCCCAGGCCTGGCCGCCCTCGAGCAGGCCGAGGACCAGCAGCGTGAGGGCGACGGTGAGCGTGGCCGCCCCGGCGTGGTCGATCCGCGGACGGCGCCGGTCGACCTGCTCGTGGAAGCGCAGGGCGATGGCCGCCGCGGCGACCAGGCAGAGCGGGATGTTGACGAGGAAGATCCACCGCCAGCTGAGGTACTGGGAGAAGACGCCGCCGAGGGTCGGGCCCACGACCGACGACACGCCCCAGACGCTGGCGATGTAGCCCTGCACCTTCGCGCGCTCCCGGAGCGAGTACAGGTCACCGACGATCGTCATCGACATCGGCTGCACCGCGCCGGCGCCCAGGCCCTGGACGGCGCGGAACGCGATGAGTGCCCCCATGCTCCCGGCGACGCCGCAGAGGACCGACCCGAGGAGGAAGAGGCCGATGCCGACGAGCATCACCGGCTTGCGCCCGAAGACGTCGGCCAGCTTGCCGTAGACCGGCACGGTCACCGCCTGCGCGAGCAGGTAGACGGAGAACAGCCACGGGAACTCGGCGAACCCGCCGAGGCTCGCCACGATCGACGGGACGGCGGTCGCGATCACCGTCGCGTCGATGGCCACCAGGGCCGTCGACAGCATGATGCCGATGAGGACCGGGCCGCGTTCGGACCGGAACCCGACACCCGACGACGCTGCCGACTGCTCCACGCTCACTGCTCCGAGGTTAGGACCGTCGAGGGAACCCCACGGGAGCGGCCTCCCGGCAGAGGGGTGGGCGCCCCACGGCGGCTGCCTTCCGGGCGCCACGGCGGCTGCGCGCCGGTCGGCCGGCACGCTGAGCGCCGCCCGACGGACATCAGGGCGCGGGGTCACATCCGCGCGACGACCAGGCGCTCCCCGCGGCGGGGGGACGGGATCAGCGCGGTGGTGGCCGTGGTCCCGCGTCGTCCTCCGCACTCGGGAGGCGGGGCCAGGAGGCCGGCGTCCCGGGCTCGCTGGACCGCCATCAGCCGGTCGCGCACGCCGAGCTTGCGGTACAGGTGCTCGAGGTGCTTGTGCACGGTCCGGGGCGAGCTGTCCAGGCGGCGGGCGATCGCCTGGGCGGTGAGACCTGCCCCCAGCAGCGTGAGCACGGCGAACTCGCGCTGGGTCAGGCGGAGGTCCACCACGCGGTCGACCTGCTCCTCCGGCACGTCGTGGAGCGCGCCGTGCTGGCGGACCAGCGCGGCCAGTGCCGGCAGGACCAGGGTGGCCAGGTCGGCATCGGCGTCGTCGTAGTCGTCGTCGGGACGGCTGACCACGTAGGCCTCCACCCCTCTGCCCACCCGGAGGGGCAGGGCGAGCTGGTGGGTGATCCCGAAGGGGCGGGCGAACTCCGACCACTCCGCGCACATCCTCGGATCCGCGACCGCGCGCGGCACCCGGCCCAGGATCTGCGGTGCGGCGCAGCCCGTGACGGCGTACCACCGGATGAGCGGCTGCGTGGTCGCGTCGGGGAGGATCCCGGACGGCGGCGCCGTCGGCAGGTAGCCGAGCGGCCAGCCTCCGACGACGTGGTCCACCCACGTGGGGTCCACGACGTTCAGCGAGCAGCAGGCCGCGTCGAATGACTCGAGGAGCAGCGCCGCCACCTGCGCGTGCGGGAACTCCCGCGCCCGGGGCTGCCCCTGCAGGATGTCGCCAACGAGCTCCAGCCACGCTGCATGACGCCTCGTGGTGCGCGACACGGCGCTGAGGGTAATCCGTCAGTGCTGGTTCACGGGGTCGTCCGGGCACGGCGGCCAGTGCCCCGGGGGTCGACGTCGCCCGCCGAGTACGCACAAGTGCGTACGGTCCCGGCGCCCGGACCTGAATAGCGTGGCTCTCCCGCATCTCGAGCGCGTGCGTCCAGGGGGAAGTCATGTCAGGCAGCGTCGTACACCTGCATCCGAGGACCAGCGCGGACGAGGGCGGTCGGGCCGGCCAGGCACCACCGAGCCGTATCACCTGATCCGCTGGGTCATCTCCATGTCATGGGGCGAACGCCCCACATCGAGCTACTGGCCGCTCACGTCGCGAACCAGGGCTGCACCGCGACAGGAGTGGCGCACCCCCGCCGGCGTCTCCGAGGCTCCGTCAGCGGTGACGTCGATCCTGCGGGGGGCTCTGCAGCGTGGGCTGCCCAGGTCACCACCGCAGCGCCGGTCACCCGAGCGGCGATCCGGAGCGGGGTGACGGGTCGGTCCACCGCTCCCTCGGATCCGGTCGCTCGTCCCCAGAGGAAGGACCAGTCCCGTGGACCGTCCACCGGCTGCCCAGGTCACGCTGCTCGACGGCTTCCGCCTCGAGGTCCCCGGCCGCCACCGGCGGTCGGCGGGCGAGGAGCTGCCCCGTGGCGTGCAGCGGCTGGTGGCACACCTGTGCCTGTCCCACCGGCCGACCCGGACGGCGACGGCGGGCCAGCTGTGGCCCGACGTGCCCGAGGACCACGCGCACGGGAGCCTGCGCTCGGCGCTGTGGCGGCTCAACAAGGCGGCACCCGGGGTGATCGAGGTGTCCGGGAGCGCGCTGCGGCTGGCGGAGGGCGTCTGTGTCGACGTGTGGGAGCTCGACGACTGGGCGCAGCGGGCGATCAGCCCGCCTGGCTGCGCCGACGACGTCGCGGTGCCGGACACGGCGCTCCTCGGCGACCTCCTCCCCGGGTGGTACGACGACTGGGTCCTCCTCGAACGGGAGAGGCTGCGCCAGCTCCGCATGCAGGCGCTGGAGGCGGTGGCAGCTCGACTCGCCTTCCGCGGCCGACACTGCGAGGCCCTGGAGGCCGCCTATGCCGCGGTCCGCGCCGACCCGCTGCGGGAGAGCGCCCACCGGACGGTCGTCCGGGTCCACCTGGCCCAGGGGAACCTGGCCGAGGCCCTGCGGGCCTACGAGTTCTTCCGGGCGATGGTGGAGGACGAGCTCGGCGTGCCCCCGACCGAGCAGATGACCCGACTGGTCCAGGACGTCCCGCGGCTGCGCCGGTCGCTGTGCGCGGAGCGCCCGGTCCCCGGGAGAGTGTGGTCCCGTCCGGAGCGGTGAGCTCCTCGAGGGCCGGACGACGTCCGGATTGACGAGCAGGCGCCGCTCCTCCCGGAGTCCTGGGACGCCGCGCTCAGCCACGTCGTCCGCGGTGGTGGGTCATCCGTACGGGGGACTGCGCCACGGAGCGTGACCTCACAGCATGGGTCCTCGCACGGTGACCGCATCGCGCGGTTCTCGGATGCCGGACCCGGCAACGCTGCGTGGTAGCCCGTAGGAGAGACGACGTGGTCGACGACCCGAGTGCCGCACTACTCATCCGTGTCTGGCTCGAGGGCTCCAGCGAGCTCCGGGCGCGGCTCATGGCCTTGGGGGTCGCCACCGCGGAGACACCCGCGGAGGAGGTGACGGTCGCCGTGGCGTCGTCCGCCGAGGACGTGCTCGCGGCCGTACGTCGCTGGCTCGACGGCTTCACCGGAGACGCCACCACTCGGCCCGACGGCCACCGGTGAGCCCCAGGAGGACGGAACCCGACGGTCGGGCCCTCCGGTCGGACGGCAGGGAGCGGAGTACGGACACCGGTGTCCGTCCCCGCAGCTCCACGGGTGAGCTCGTGGGCATCTCCTCCTGACGGTTCGGCTTGCCGGTGCCGCGCCCACGGGGTCGCGGAGTCCGTGACCAGCGACGCGGTCCGGGGACCTGGGACCGCGCACCGGCCCGGATCCCGCGCGAAGCTCCTCGGCGAAGAGCCTGGGCGGAGGGCGGGCCGGTGGCGGAGCCGTCGGGCGGGTCCTCAGGCCGCGTGCCGCGAGGTCCGGCGGAGGCGCCGGACGATCAGCGGGTCGAACCCGAGGCGGCCGGAGCCGGTCACGGCGAGGACGAGACCGAGCAGGCCCAGCGCGATGACGAGTTCAGGGCCGTTGTGGTCCATGGCGAACAGCCCACTGGTGTGCACGAACACCCAGGCGCCGACCATGTTCAGGGCCATCAGTACGCCGACGACGGGGACCGCGACGCCGAGGATGATCGCGATCCCGCCGACGAGCTCGAAGAGCACGTTGGCCGGCCCGGTGAGGGCGGGCAGGGGGACGCCGGCCTCGGCGAAGAGCCGCCCCACCCCGGCGAGGCTGCCGCCGAAGTCGTACTCCAGCTTGGCGTGCGCCACCATGAGCACGCCGAGGCCGACCCGCGCGGCGAGCAGGACGAGGTCGCGGGCGGTCTGGACGAGGCCGGTGTGCCGGGTGAGCGCGGTGTGGTCGACGGTGGTCATGGTCGTGTCCTCCGTGGTGCTCGTGCGGATGTCCCGGGAGCAGCTCGCCGACACGGCCGGCACGGGGAGTGGCGGCGGTGTCGGGCCTCCGGGCGGTCGCCCGCCGGCTCGTCGGTCGGTGGAGCCGCGGATGCCAGTACGACTCCGGAGGACGGGCGAACTCATCACCACCGGTCCGGCTGGCGGCAGCCGGTGCGTTCCGCCGGCCCAGCAGCCCGGGCAGGGGCAGGTCGGTCGGGGGAGCCGACCCGCCCCCTGGCGCGGGAACGCCGGTGTGGTCCCGGTCGCCCTCGCCGGGCCGCGGGGTGGAGCTCAGAAGGGCGGCTCTTCGCCGAGCCCGCCCACCGGCGCCGCCCAGGGGTCGGGTGAGCCACCTCGCCCCGTCCCGGTGCGACCGTCGCCGTCGCCGGACCCGCCGCCACCGAACCCGCCGCCGGGACCGTCCCCGGAACGGGTCACCTTGGTGACCGACGCCGTCGCGTAGCGCAGGGAGGGGCCGATCTCGTCGACCTCCAGCTCGACGACGGTGCGCTTCTCGCCCTCCTTGGTCTCGAAGGACCGCTGCTTGAGGCGTCCCTGGGCCATGACCCGCGAGCCGCGGACCAGCGATCCCGCGACGTGCTCGGCCATCTGCCGCCAGCAGCTGCAGCGCAGGAAGAGCGCCTCGCCGTCCTTCCACTCCTGGGTCTGGCGGTCCAGGGTGCGCGGGGTCGAGGCGATGGTGAAGTCGGCGACCGCCGCACCCGAGGGCGTGAAGCGCAGCTCGGGGTCGCTGGTCAGGTTGCCGATGATGGTGATGACAGTGTCGCCGGCCATGATCCGGTCCTCCGTGTTGTCAGTGCATCGCTCAGGTGAGCGCCCGGAGGCTACGAGGACCCACTGACGTTTTCGGCGACCCGCGGATTTCGTCCCCGGGCGGTGTGACGATCGGGGAGCGGACGGCGCGACGGCGAGGGGACGGCGGGTGGGAGAGGCACGGACCGGGTCGGTCCTGGAGGCGACGCTGGAGCGGATCACGTTCGCCAACGCCCAGACCGGCTACACCGTGGCCCGGGTGGACACCGGTCGCGGCGGTGACCTGGTGACCGTCGTGGGGTCGCTGCTGGGCGCCCAACCGGGGGAGACGCTGCGGCTGCGGGGACGGTGGGGAGCCCACCCGCAGTACGGCCGGCAGTTCCAGGTCGAGGACTACACCACCGTGCTGCCGGCCACCGTGCAGGGCATCCGCCGCTACCTGGGCTCGGGCCTGGTCAAGGGCATCGGCCCGCGGCTGGCCGAGCGGATCGTGGACCACTTCGGCACCGACGCGCTCCGGGTCATCGAGGAGCAGCCCGCGCGCCTGGCCGAGGTGCCGAACCTGGGCCCCAAGCGGACCCGGCTGATCACCGCGGCCTGGGAGGAGCAGCGGGCCATCAAGGAGGTGATGGTCTTCCTGCAGGGGGTCGGCGTGTCCACCTCCCTGGCCGTGCGCATCTACCGGCAGTACGGCGACGCCTCGATCGGCGTGGTCCG
>DASQXT010000498.1:0-27890 GCA_035639575.1 Geodermatophilus sp. | reverse complement strand
CCGCCCTGCCGGCCCTGCTCCTCGACGACGCCGCCCACCGTCGACAGCAGCCAGGTCCCACCGGCCAGCCAGTACGCGCTCACCGCCGCCGACAGCGCCGCGAGCACTGCTGCCCCGTACGCCGATCGGACCAGCAGCCGCCCGCGACCGCTCATCCGGTCAGCGGCAGGACCATCAGCTCCAGCAGCCGGTCGGCCTCCGCGTCCGGGTCCTCGGTCAGTCCCGTGTGCACCGGCCCGGCCTGGACGACGGTGCTGCGCGGCGCGGTCAGCCAGCGGAACCGCGAGCCCAGCGCCTCCCGCCCGGCGGCGCCCGAGGCGGGGTCGGCGGCGCAGACGTCGGCGGCGGCCTGCAGCGCCCGGCGGATGGCCTCGGCGTCGGCGGTGGGGTCCAGGGCGCGCAGCCGGTCGGTGTCCAGGTGCACCCGGGAGCCGAGGTAGTCGCGCTGCCGGCAGTAGACGAGGACGCCGGCGTTCAGCGACTCCCCCCGTTCGACCCGCGGCACCACCCGCAGGACGGCGTACTCGAAGGTCTCCCGGCTCACCGCTGGCTCATCCCCTCCGGCGGTGGCGGGCCCAGCCACGACGGCCGGTTCTCCCCCCGCGGCGCCCTGCGGCGCGACCCGCCCGCGGCCGCGGTGGCCAGCAGGGGCGGCAGCCAGGCGTCGCGGGCGGCCAGCCGGGCTAGCAGCTGGTCGACGTAGCGGGCGCGGACGTCGTCGGGGGCGTCGTCCGGCGACGGGCCGTCGAGCCAGTCGTCGGGCACCTGGCGGAGCACCTGGTCGAGCAGCGGCCGGGTGACCCGCGGGCCGAGCGCGGCGTCGGCGGCGCGGACGTCGGGGGTGCACTCGACCAGCGCGTGCTGCGCGGCGTCGTAGGGGCGGGACACCGCGGCGGCCGCGCCGGGCCAGTTGTGGTGGAAGGTCAGCGCGGCCCCGTGGTCGATCAACTGCAGCCGGCCGTGCCAGAACAGCATGTTGGGGTTGCGCCAGGAGCGGTCGACGTTGCCGACGAGCGCGTCGAACCACAGCACCCGGCCGGCCAGCTCGGAGTCGACCGACCCGACGCCGGCCTCGAAGTCCAGCGCCCCGGGCAGGTAGTCCAGCCCCAGGTTGACCCCCGCCGAGCGCTGCAGCAGCTCCTGCACCTCGACGTCGGGCTCCCCCACGGCGAGCTCCGGGGCGACGTCGACGGTGACCAGCGCCGGCACCGGCAGCGACAGCGCCCGCGCCAGCTCGCCACAGACGACCTCGGCGACGAGCACCTTCACGCCCTGCCCCGCGCCCCGCCACTTCACGACGTAGGTGCCCAGGTCGTCGGCCTCCATGAGCCCCGGCAGCGAGCCACCCTCGCGCAGCGGGGTGACGTAGCGGGTGGCGGTGACGGCGGGCAGCACAGTGGCCGCGACCCTACCGGCGGGCGGACCGCCGGATCCCCGGTGTCGCCAGGGACACTGCGGACGTGGGCCTCCTCCGTGCGACCGACCCGGCTGACCTGACCGACGTCCCGCTCACCTACCCGGAGGTGGGGGCCACGCGGGACGCCGAGCTGCCGGCCGGCTACGACACCGTCGAACGCTCGGTGGTCGTCGGCTCGGGGACGGCGGCCTTCGAGCGGGCCGCGGCGGCGGTGTTCGACTGGCGGATGCAGCGCAGCGTCGGGCTGCGGGTGCGGGCGACCGGGCCGGCGGGTGAGCCGGGCACCGTCGTCGTCCTCACGGCGGGGCTGCCGCGCCTGGGCTACGACATCCCCTGCCGGGTGGTGTGGGCGCAGACGACCGGGAACGAGCGCGGCTTCGGCTACGGCACGCTGCCCGGCCACCCGGAGAGCGGCGAGGAGGCGTTCCTCGTGCGACTCGAGCCCCGCGGGGACGTCGTCTTCACGCTGCGCGTGTTCACCCGGCTGGCCTCACCGCTGGCCCGCCTCGGCGGGCCGGTCAGCACCCTGGTCCAGCGGCTGGCCACCCAGCGGTACCTGACCGCGATCGGTCGGGCGGCCGCCGGGCGGTGAGTCCGCGACCCCGTCCCCGGCGGGACGGCATCCTCAGGCGCCGGCGGCGGACCGCTCCCGCCGGATGAGCTCCTTGCTCCGCACGAGCCGCAGGAACGTGACGACGACCAGCCCGCCCACGACGTTGAGCAGCGTCGTGTACCAGAACCAGGCCAGCCAGTCGCCATAGCCGTACGGGGCGCCGGCGTGGATGGCCCCGAAGACGATCAGCGAGTCCAGGATCGAGTGGAACAGCACCAGGCCGGCGAGCAGGAACGCCCCTGCCACCGCCGCGGCGAGCTTGCCCGCCTCGGAGTCCGCGCCGTGCTGCATGCGGGTCATCAGCGTGATGAAGGCGCCCGCCAGCAGCGCCAGCGAGACCGCCTTCAGGTCCAGTGGCGCCTCGATGAAGGTCCGGCCCGACTCGACCGCGGTCGCGCCGAGCTCCGGGAGGCCGTGCACGACCAGCCACATGACCAGCCAGCCACCGACGAGGTTGGCGACCAGCGTCCCGGCCCAGAGCTTGACCAGCTGCCCGGCGCTCGCCCGGCCGGCGACCACCGCGGTCACCGGCACGAGGAAGCCCTCGGTGAACAGCTCGCTCTTGGCCAGCATCAGGGCGATGAAGCCGATGCTGAACGCCAGCCCGGCCAGCAGGTGGCTGCCGGTCGCGGCATAGGTGGCCAGCAGCGCCACGACGCCGGTGGCCACCTCGAGCCCGCCGGCGAGACCCGTGGTGAGCACCTCCCGCCAGGTGCGGTGCAGCCGCTGGGCTCCCTCGTCGACGATCCGGTCGAAGGCCTGCACCACCTCGTCCTCGACCGGGGCGTCGGTCTCGCCCAGCTGCTCACGTGCGGTCTGCGCCACGGCAGGCCTCCTCTCGCGCGGCACGCCGGCTCCCCTGGGTCCGAGGCGGAGGCGCGACCGGATGGAGGGCTACCCGTACTCCCCGCAGCCGCACACGTCGGTGCCGCTGACCCCGGCCGGGCGACCGCGGGCGCGCCGTCGACGCGGCGCGGCCCGCCCACGACGGGGAGGATCGGACCCGTGACCACACGACGGCTGGCGACCCTGCACGTGTGGGGCGTGCCCGGCCGGTCGGTGCCGGCCGCGCTGGTGCGGATGGCGAGCGACCGGCGTCCGCTGCGCCGCAGCCCCGGGCTGCGGTTCGCCAAGCTGCTGGGCACGGGCAGCGGCCGCAGCTTCACCGTGCGCGACGCCGACCCACGCCGCTGGGCCCTGCTCGCGGTGTGGGACGACGAACGTGCGGCCGCCTCCTTCGAGACCGGCGACGTCGTGGCCCGGTGGCAGCGGATCGCCGACGAGCAGTGGAGCGCCCGGATGCGGCCGCTGGCCGCCCGGGGCCGCTGGTCGCGGCAGGAGCCGTTCGGGAGGCCCTGGCCGCAGCGGTGGGACGGCCCGGTCGCCGCGGTCACCCGCGCCCGGCTCACCCCGCGCAAGGCGGTCACCTTCTGGCGCGCCGTCCCGCCGGTCTCGGCCGACCTGCACGAGAGCCCGGGGCTGCGTCTGGCCCTGGGCATCGGTGAGGCGCCGCTCGGGCTGCAGGGCACCTTCAGCGTCTGGGACTCCACCGCGGCGCTGAACTCCTTCGCCTACGACCGCGCCCCGCACGCCGCCGTGGTCACCCGCACGGCGCAGGAGGGCTGGTACGCCGAGGAGCTGTTCGCCCGGCTCGCGCTGCTCTCGGCGGAGGGGACGATGGGCGGGCGCGACCCGCTGGCTTGAGCAAGGACCCCCCCACGCCTCGCACGCTCGGCGCGGGCCCCTGGAGGATGGCCACTCCGACCGGTTCAAAGTCGGCAGGTCAGGTGCAGCTCGTCGCGGTCGTCGCCGGGCGCCACGCGGATGGCCCCCGGCATCCGCCCGAACTCGCGGTAGCCGAAGTCCGCGTAGAAGGCCTCCAGACCGGTGCCGCCGCGCACGGTGAGGTGCAGGAACTCCAGGCCGCGCGCCCGGGCGATGTCGTGGACCCCGGCCACCAGCACCCGGCCCAGGCCCTGCCCCTGCCACTCCGGGCGTACCTGCACCCGCAGCACGGTGGCCCAGTGCCGCCGCAGCGGGCTGACCGGCAGGGACAGGACGGCGAAGCCGGCGACCTCCCGGTCGACACGCAGCAGCGCAATCAGCTCGCGCCCCTGGTGCACCCGCTCGATGACCGCGTCGAGGTAGGGCACGAGGTCGGCCTCCGTCATCGGGGGGACGAAACCGACCGACCCGCCGGCGTTGGTCACGTCGGTCCAGCAGGTGAGCAGCTGCGCCCGGAGCTCGTCGTCGACGGCCTCGACCGGGCAGACCTCGGTGTGCACGTCGCCATCCTCCCCGGGGAACCCGCTGGCGGTCGCCCCCCGGAGGAGCAGGTTCACCCGCTCGCGCCGAACCTCTCGACCCGGATGTCGGGGACGCCGAGGTCGACGAGCAGCTGGCTGGCCGCCTCGGCGAACCCGGCCGACCCGCACACGTAGGCCGTCTGGCCCGGTTCCCACAGCGGCACCAGGTCGGCCGCGGTCAGCCGCCCGGCCGGGCGCACGCCGCGCGGCTGCCGGGTGGTGAGGACCAGCGCGCCGGCCTCGAGCAGCTCGTCGGCGTAGGGCAGCTCGGCGAGCGTGCGGGTGGACACGGCGATGCGCAGCAGGTCGGTGCGGCCGAGCTCGCGGGCGGTCCGCAGCATGGCCACCAGCGGGACGACGCCGGTGCCGCCGCCGACCAGCAGCGCCGACCGCTCGCCGTCCCACACGAACCAGCCGCCGATCGGGCCGCGCACCTCCAGCTCGTCGCCGGGCTCGACGACGTCGGCCAGATACGTGGAGACCTCCCCGTCGTCCAGGCGCTCGACGAACAGCTCCACCTGGGGCTCGCCCGGCGCGGAGGCCACCGAGTACGAGCGCTGCGCGCGGTAGCCGTCCTCGGCGGTCAGCCGGACGACGTAGTGCTGGCCGGCCAGGTGCTGCACCCGGTCGGCCACGTCCAGCTGCAGCTCGACGGCCCCGGGCACCGGCCGCCGCACGCCGATGACCGTCGCGGTGCGCCAACCGCCACTCGGCGCCCGGCCGGCCCCGTCCCGAGGCTCGCCCCGAGCGGGCGAGGGGTCCGACGGCCTCGATGCAGGGTCCCGGCGCGAGCTCGCGAGCGTGGGGGGGCAGCGAGGTCCTTCCGAGGGTCCTTGCTCAGTCACCCTGGTAGCGCTGCTCGCGCCAGGGGTCGCCCCGGTCGTGGTAACCGTTCTGCTCCCAGAAGCCGGGCTGGTCGCGCTGCAGGAGCGTCAGCCGGGTGAGCCACTTGGCGCTCTTCCAGAAGTACAGGTGCGGGACCAGCAGCCGCACCGGGCCGCCGTGCTCGACCGGCAGGGGGCCGCCGTCGTACTCCCACACCACCCAGGCCCTGCCGCCGGTGACGTCCTCGATCGGGAGGTTGGTGGTGTAGCCGGTCTTGGACGTCGCGACGACGAAGTGCGCGTCGGCGGTCGGGCGGGCCGTCTCGAACAGGGTGTCGACGCTGACGCCGGCGAACCAGGTGTCGAACTTCGACCACGTGGTGACGCAGTGGATGTCGCCGCGGTACTCCGAGCGCGGCAGCCGGTGCGCCTCGTCCCAGGTCCACGTCGTCGGGTGCTCCACCCGGCCGTCGACGGTGATGCTCCAGGTCTCGGGTGAGATGCGCGGCGTGGGCTCGGCGGTCAGCACCGGCCAGTCGCGGCCGACGTCGTACTGCCCGGGCGGCAGCCGGGGGTCGCGCTCGCGGCGGCGGCCGAGGAATCCTCGCGTGGGTCCAGCCATGCCGTGCTCCTCCCCCACCGGGACGTCCGCCAACCGCGCGGGAGGCGTCGCGCGCGGCACGCGGGCCGGTGCGCGGGCGCACCTTAGCGGCTGGACGCGGTTAGGGCACCCTTATGAGAGCTGAGTCACCACGCGCCAACTTGGTCGCCGTGAATGAGGGGCCTACCTTTGCCCTCGTGGTGACGGTGACGCAACCGGGACAGCGCAGGACCCCCAAGGCCGCCAAGACCAACTCGGTCGCCAAAAAGGTGATCATGGCGGTCAGCGGCATCATCCTGGTGCTGTACCTGATCGCGCACATGATCGGGAACCTCAAGGTCTTCGCGGGCCGCGAGACGTTCAACGGCTACTCCCACTGGATCCGCACGATCGGTGAGCCGGCTGTCCCCGCGCAGACGACCCTCACGATCGTCCGCATCGTGCTGCTGGCCGCCGTGATCGCCCACATCTGGGCGGCGATCTCGCTGTGGCGGCAGGCCAAGCGGGCGCGGCCGAACGGCTACGTCACCAAGAAGGCGGTGGCCCAGAGCTACGCCTCGCGGACCATGCGCTGGGGCGGCGTGATCGTCGGCCTGTTCGTCATCTACCACATCCTCGACCTGACGATGGGCGTCGCGAACCCCGAGGGCCCCGGCACCACGCCCTACGACCGCCTGGTCGCCGGGTTCTCCAACCCGCTCATCACCGCGGTCTACGTGATCGCCCTGATCCTGCTCGGCATGCACCTGCGGCACGGCATCTGGAGCGCCACGCAGACGCTCGGGCAGAGCAACAAGCGCCGGGAGAAGACGGTCAACCTCTTCGCCCTGGTCTTCTCCGTGGTGCTGATCGGCGGCTTCCTGCTCGTCCCGTTCAGCGTCCTCTTCGGGCTCGTCGGCTAAGGAGCTCAACGCGATGCCTCTCGACCTCTTCACCGTCGGCGACCCGATCGCCGACACCAAGGCGCCGATGGACGTGCCCATCGACGAGCGCTGGAGCACCCGCCGGTTCCGCGCCCGCCTGGTCAACCCGGCCAACCGCCGCAAGCTGACCGTCATCGTCGTCGGCACCGGCCTGGCCGGTGGCTCGGCCGCCGCGACGCTCGGCGAGGCCGGCTACAAGGTCAAGTCCTTCTGGTACCAGGACAGCCCGCGCCGGGCCCACAGCGTCGCCGCGCAGGGCGGCATCAACGCCGCCAAGAACTACCGCAACGACGGCGACAGCGTGCACCGGCTGTTCTACGACACGGTCAAGGGCGGCGACTTCCGGTCGCGGGAGAACAACGTCCACCGCCTGGCCGAGGTCAGCGTCAACATCATCGACCAGTGCGTCGCCCAGGGCGTTCCGTTCGCCCGCGAGTACGGCGGCCTGCTGGACAACCGCTCCTTCGGTGGCGCGCAGGTGTCGCGCACCTTCTACGCCCGCGGCCAGACGGGCCAGCAGCTGCTCTACGGCGCCTACCAGGCGCTGGAGCGGCAGATGGCCGCCGGCAACGTCGAGCAGCACGCCCGCACCGAGATGCTCGACCTGATCATCGTCGACGGCCGGGCGCGCGGGATCGTCGCGCGCAACCTCGTCACCGGCGAGATCAGCACCCACTTCGCCGACGCCGTCGTCCTCGCCACCGGTGGGTACGGCAACGTCTTCTACCTGTCCACGAACGCCAAGGGCTCGAACGCCACGGCGATCTGGCGGGCGCACAAGCGGGGCGCGTACTTCGCCAACCCCTGCTACACGCAGATCCACCCGACCTGCATCCCGGTCAAGGGCGACTACCAGTCCAAGCTCACGCTGATGAGCGAGTCGCTGCGCAACGACGGCCGCGTGTGGGTGCCCAAGGAGCGCGGAGACCACCGCGACCCGCGCGACATCCCCGAGGACGAGCGCGACTACTACCTCGAGCGGATCTACCCGGCGTTCGGCAACCTGGTGCCCCGCGACATCGCCTCGCGCCAGGCCAAGAACGTCTGCGACGAGGGCCGCGGCGTGGGCCCGGGCGGTCTGGGCGTCTACCTGGACTTCGGCGACGCCATGCAGCGGTTGGGCCGACCCGCCATCGAGGCCAAGTACGGCAACCTCTTCGACATGTACGCCCAGATCACGGGCGAGGACCCCTACGAGACGCCGATGCGGATCTACCCGGCGGTCCACTACACGATGGGCGGGCTGTGGGTCGACTACGACCTGGAGTCGACCATCCCCGGCATGTTCGTGATCGGCGAGGCCAACTTCTCCGACCACGGCGCGAACCGCCTGGGTGCCAGCGCGCTGATGCAGGGCCTGGCCGACGGCTACTTCGTGCTGCCGAACACGATCAGCAACTACCTGGCCGACGGTCCGTTCGAGAAGTTCGACGAGAGCCACCCGGCGGTGGTCGAGGCACTGGAGTACGTGCAGGACCGGGTGCAGCGGCTGCTGTCGATCAACGGCAACCGCACCCCGGCGTCCTTCCACCGCGAACTCGGCCGGCTGATGTGGGACCTGTGCGGCATGGAGCGCTCGGAGGAGAGCCTGCGCAAGGCCCTGGACCGGATCCCCGAGATCCGCCAGGAGTTCTGGACCAACCTCAAGGTCTCCGGCGACGAGGACACGATCAACCCGACCCTGGAGCACGCCGGCCGGGTCGCCGACTTCATCGAGCTCGCCGAGCTCATGTGCGTCGACGCCCTCCACCGCGCCGAGAGCTGCGGTGGCCACTTCCGGGCCGAGAGCCAGACCCCCGAGGGCGAGGCGCTGCGCGACGACGAGAACTTCGCCTACGTCGCCGCGTGGGAGTGGACGCCGGAGGGCGCTCCTCCCGTCCTGCACCGCGAAGCCCTCGAGTACGAGTACGTCCACCTCGCCCAGCGGAGCTACAAGTGACTGCGACACGTGAGGGCGCGAGCTTCGCGTCCGGCACGGCGACCGACCCGGCCATGGCCCCTCACGACATGACCCTGACGCTGCGCATCTGGCGGCAGAAGGGCCCGGCCGACAAGGGCCGCATGGTGACCTACCAGGTCGAGGACATCTCCCCGGACATGTCGTTCCTGGAGATGCTCGACGTCCTGAACGAGAAGCTGATCCTCGCCGGCGACGACCCGGTGGTGTTCGACCACGACTGCCGCGAGGGCATCTGCGGCAGCTGCGGCCTGATGATCAACGGGACGGCGCACGGCCGCGGCACCTCCGGTGGCCCCACGACCACCTGCCAGCTGCACATGCGCAAGTTCAAGGACGGCGACACGATCGACATCGAGCCGTGGCGCGCGACGGCGTTCCCGGTCATCAAGGACCTCGCGGTCGACCGCAGCGCCCTGGACCGGATCATCCAGTCCGGCGGTTACATCAGCGCCCCCACCGGCACCGCGCCGGAGGCCCACTCGATCCTGGTGCCGAAGAAGGACTCCGACGCGGCCTTCGACGCGGCGACCTGCATCGGCTGCGGCGCCTGCGTGGCGGCCTGCCCGAACGCCTCCTCGATGCTGTTCACCGCGGCCAAGGTCAGCCACCTGGGCCTCATGCCGCAGGGCCAGCCCGAGCGCAACGAGCGCGTGGTCAACATGGTCGCCCAGCAGGACCGCGAGGGCTTCGGCGGCTGCACCAACATCGGCGAGTGCTCGGCGGCCTGCCCCAAGGGCATCTCGATGGAGAACATCTCCCGGCTCAACCACGACCTGCTCGGCGCCCTGCGCGCCGGGGCGCGGCCGAAGAGCTGAACCGAGCGAACCGCACGACCGCCGGAGGGCGGGGACCCGCTGTTCGGGCCCCCACCCTCCGGCGCACCGGGGGTCAGTCGCCGGCGGCCTCGACGTCCTGCCGGCCCAGCGCACCCGCCTCGACCAGGACGTCGAGCGCGGGCTCGAGCCCCTGCAGCGCCCGGGCGAGGTCCTCGGGCCGGGCGATCGTCCAGGCCTGGCTCTCCACGTAGCAGCGCACCGCCGCGTCGAACGCCTGCTCGCCGGCCGCCTCGCGGGCGGCCGCCAGCGCCGCGGCGCCCTTGCCGTACACCAGCGCCTCGTACTCGTCCTGGTCGGCGAAGTCGGCCATCGAGCCGCCGACGGCGCCCGGCCGGTCGAGGTCGTCGGTGTCCACGTGCCCCTGGGCGTACGTCGCGAAGGCCTCGTCCAGCCAGGGGTCGCGGAACTGCGAGTTGCCGACCATGCCGTAGAACCACATGTGCGCCACCTCGTGGACGAGGAGGCCCTCGTCGGCGTCCCCCATGAGGATCGCCGAGGAGTACTCCTCGCCACCGCCGTCGTCGGAGACGAGCGGCACGGCCAGGGTCGGGTACGGGAACGGTCCGAACCGGCCCTCCATGGCCCGGACCGCCTCGGCAGTGGCCTCGGCGAGCTCCTCGGCGGAGGTGTGGGCGTCGGGCAGCACCCCGGCGGTGATCCTCGTGCCGTCGACGTCGACGGTCGCGGTGTCGAACTCGCCCACCGCGACGGCCACGTCCCGGGCGACCGGGTCGTGCGACTCCCAGACCCGGCGGCCTCCCGGTTCCTCTCGCGGCGGCGCCTGGTCCCCCGACGCGAGGACGACGAGGTCGCCCGGTGCCGAGACGCGCAGCGTGGTGTCGGCGGCGGGCGCGGCGGTCGTCTCACCGCTGATCTCGACCATCGGGTCCTCCGCCCAGCCGTGCCCCGGCTCCCAGGTCAGCAGCGGGACCCCGCTCCCCCACCACGTCACGTCGTCCGCGACGCCGAGACGGTCGAAGCCGGCCGGCGTCCGCTGGTCGGTGAGCCGCAGCCGCAGGTCCAGCTCCACCGCGACGGTGCGGCCGGCCGGCACGGGTTCGCGCAGGTCCACCCGGTAGAGGCCGCCCGGCGTCCCGGGGGCGGCGCCGGCGTCGACGTACCCGCCGCCGGCCACCAGGTCCCCGCGCACCGCCTCGACGGTGAGCCGGTGCCCGGCTGACTGCGGTGCGTTCGGGACCAGCCGGAACCACAGTTCCTCCACCGGCAGGTCCGGGGTGAAGGTGACGGTCTCGGTGCCGGTCACCGTGCGCCGGTCGTCGGCGAGGCGGAGGTCGAGGTCGACGACCGGCCGGTCCGGGTCGGGAGCGGCCCGTTCGGTCACCGGGCAGCCGGCTGCGGGCTCGGGCGCCGCCGCCGGCCCGTCGGCGGAGGTGCAGCCGGCGAGCAGGACGAGCGCGCCGCACACCGAGGCCGCGCGGACCGCCGCAGCACGCACCGGCCACCCCCGCCCGGCAGGTCGGCCCGGCCCGCGCCCGACGCGTCCCGTCCCCGCCACCCTGCTCGCCGCGACCCTAGGGACGCGGGGTCGTTCCGCAACAGGCCTCGGCGTGCGGCGTCAGCCGACGGGGGCGGCGCTGCGGGACTCCAGCCACGCCTCCAGCTGCTCGGGCGGCAGTGGCCGGCTGAGGTGGTACCCCTGGACGACGTCGCAGCCCAGGGCGGCCAGCGCGTCGACGGTGGCCTGGTCCTCGGCGCCCTCGGCGACGAAGACCAGGCCCAGGGCGTGGGCGAGCTGCAGCGTCGAGGTGACGATCGACGCCGACCGGTCGCTGCCGGCCATCGTGCCGACGAAGGTGCGGTCCAGCTTGAGCTCGGTCACCGGGAGAGTGGCCAGGTAGGCCAGGCTGGACCAGCCGGTGCCGTAGTCGTCGATGGCGACGCCGACGCCGGCCTCGCGCAGTCCGGCGAGCACACGGACGGCGCGCTCCCGGTCCTCCATGAGCAGGCTCTCGGTCACCTCGAGCACCAGTGCGGTCGCGGGGACGGCGTGCCGTACCAGCATCCCGGCCACCTCGTCGGGGAAGCCCTGGTCGACCAGGTTGGAGGGGCTGACGTTGACGGCGACGGTCAGCTCGCACCCGCGGTCGGACCACGCCCGCCGCTGCGCCAGGGCGGTGTCCAGCACCCGCCTGGTCAGCGGCGCCATGAGCCCGGCGGACTCGGCCAGCTCGATGAAGGCATCGGGGAACAGCAGTCCCCGCTCGGGGTGCTGCCAGCGCACCAGCGCCTCCACGCCGTCGACCCGGCCGGTCGCCAGGCTCAGCTTCGGCTGGTAGTGCAGCACCAGCTCGCCCTCGTCGACGGCCCGCCGCAGCTGGGCGACGGCCTCGAGGCGGTGCCGGCCCGAGCCGTGGCGCTCCTCGTCGTAGACGACCGGGCCGCTGCGGCCGGCCTTGGCCGCGTACATGGCCAGGTCGGCCATCTGCAACAGCTCCTGGGCGTGCCGGGAGTGCCGCGGGCCCAGGGCGATGCCCACGCTGGCCTCCACGGTCAGCACCATGCCGGCGAGCTGGAACGGTCGCTCGAGGGTGGCGCGGAGCCGCCGGGCCAGCGCCAGGGCGCCGTCATCCCCCAGGCCGTCGGCCAGGACGACGAACTCGTCGCCGCCCAGGCGGGCCAGCAGGTCGCCGGAGCGCAGGTGCCCGGCCAGCCGGGGTCCGACCTCGCGCAGCAGCGCGTCCCCGACGCCGTGACCGAGGGAGTCGTTGATCTCCTTGAACCGGTCGAGGTCCAGCACGAGGACGGCGGTGCCCCCGCCGGCCGCCATCCGTGCGTCGGCGGCGGAGAGGGTCTCGAAGACCTGGCGGCGGTTGGGCAGGCCGGTGAGCTCGTCGGTGCGGGCCTGGTGCTGGCTGTCGGCCAGCGCCCGGACCTCGCGGAAGGTCAGCGCGGTGCGGGCGAGGGCGGCCACCACGGCGCCGAAGGCCAGCCCGCCGGCCAGCGGGTCACCGTTCTCGAGGTAACCCTGCAGCAGCAGGACCAGCGCGCTGATGGCGCACAGCCCGGGGACGACGAGCGCCCGCACACCGGGCAGCGGGACGGAGGTGCGCGGCCGGGGTGCCTGGCAGGCGGCCATGCCGTAGCAGACGAACGCGAGGCCCCAGCCCACGTCGAGCGGGCCGCCGATGACGTAGGTGCCGTGCGCGACCTGGTAGGCGTAGACGGTGTCGGTGACCACGAACAGGGCCGTGCCGGCGGTGAGCCACCACCAGGCGGCGCCGGCGCCGCGGCCGATGACGGCGAGGGCGCCGGCGATGGACACCAGCAGCAGCAGGTCGGCGATCGGGTAGACGGCGACGAGGAGGGCGTCGCGCAGCGCGGTGTGGAGGTAGGCGCCGATGGCGAACGCGGAGGCGAAGGCCGCCGCGGTCAGCCCCGTCACGACGGCGTCGAGCCACATGCTCGACGTCAACCGCCGGATCCGGGACCGGAGCAGCCGGAACAGCGCGGCGGCGGCCAGGGGGTGGAAGGCGATGAAGGCGAGGTCGGCCCAGACCGGCCGGACGATCGGCGGCGGCCCGCCGTTGGTCAGCGCATACCCCAGGGACCCCACGGTGTAGGACCCGACGGCCGCGGCGAACAGCAGCCAGACGGCCCGGTCCTCCGGCACGGTGGCCGCCCGCAGCACCAGCAGGCCGGTCAGTCCGACGATGAACAGCCACTTCCCGCCGACCGCGAGGGTCGCCAGCACACCGTCGCTCCCGAACCCGTGCGCCGCCAGCGAGAGCACGTAGGCCGCCGCCAGGACGGCCGCGCAGACGCGGACGACCCGCAGCGGCCGGTCGACCGGCTGCCGGGTGCGGCCGCGCCGGGCACGCGGGAGGACCTGGACCACGGGGACAGCATCGGTCACCCCGGGGCGCGACTTCAGCCCTCGGCCGGGAGTACCGGATCTTCCTCACCCGGCGGAGGGGAACGGTCACTCGACGTCCGGGCTGCCCGCTGCTCGACCAGGCGCTCGCCGCAGCCCGCCCGATGACCGGGGACGAGTACGAGGCCTGGCTGGACGAGGTGCTGCCGCGACCCGTACCGGGCGCTCCCTGGGCCGGCGGGACCGGCTGGCTATGCTGCCCGGCAGTCCAGTCAGGCGTCGAACAGTCGGCACCCGGCACCAGGCCGACGAGCGACGACTGACATCGGGGGATCGATGACGACCGGCACGCCCGGGCCGGGACAGCAGGGGTCCGCAGCACCGGAGCCGCAGGACACGGCGACCCGGCACGCCGACGCGATGCGTTCCCTCAACGCCGAGGTCGACCGGCTGCGACGCAACCTCGACACCGCCGGCCTGCAGTCGGAGAACCTCCGGGCGGCACTGGAGAGCAACCGCCGCATCGGCATGGCCATCGGCATCCTCATGGCCACCCGGCAGCTCACCGACGACGCTGCCTTCGACTGCCTGCGCCGGGTGAGCAACCAGCGCAACGTGAAGCTGCGCCTGGTGGCCGAGGAGGTCATCTACAGGGGCGCGCCGGACTAGCGGCTCTGCAGCGCGTCGAGCGCGACGGCCATGGACGCCGCGACGCGGAAGTCCAGCCGCGGGTCGGGCACCCTGACGGTGTAGCGGTCGCGGATCGCCTTCTGCCGCTCGCTGCTCATCACCGGGGCGCCGGTCGCGGTGTCGACGAAGTCGAAGTGGAAGACGAACGGCACCCAGACGTCGCCGAGGTAGGGGATGAAGTCCCAGACGCGGCGCAGGATGGCGATGGACCGCCGGCGCTCCCGGCCGATGGCGTTGACCGTCGGGGTCGACAGGGCCCAGGTCGAGCGCAGCAGGCTCGCGCCGAACTCCTTGCGGAAGTACCCGATGACGTTGCCGTACTCGTCGAAGACGTCGTGCTCGGCCGCGACGTCGAGCCGCTGCCGCGCCTTGAAGCGGAAGACCGCGCGGCTCTTGGAGGAGTCGGCGTAGAAGACGACCTCCTCCTTGAGCTTCATGCGCTTCTGCTCCGCGAACGCGAGCAGCGGCCCCTCGGAGCCGTCGGGGTTCACCCCGACGACCTCGTAGCGGTTGACCATCAGCGTGATCCGCTGCCGCACGAAGAAGGCCGGCACGACCATCGGGGCGGGCGGCTGCTGCGGTCCGGGCGGAACGGTCACGTCGGGTCTCCCGTGCGGGTCGGTGGTCGGTGGTCGGGCGTCATCGTGTCCCATCGGAGGACGTCTGCGCTGGTCGGCGGCGCCGGTGACCAGCGTGTCCTCCCCGCTGCGCGTCCTCCCCGGCCGGGACCCGCGGGGTCAGCTGCCCGGCACCTGCTCGCCGCGGGGCGCCGTCCCGCGCCGCTCCTGGCTGGGGACGACGGCCGTGACGTCGACGTCCCCCGGACGCTCGTCGTCCCCGCCGGCCGCCGCGGTGCCGAGGTGGCGCAGCGCGAAGCCCAGCACGATCTGGGTGACACCGCGCAGCAGCGCCATGAAGCCGACCCAGAACAGGATCAGGAAGGTGCGGCGGGCGATGGTCGCCGCCGGGTCGGCGCTGGAGGCCCACACGGCGAGCAGCAGCAGGAGCACCCCGCTGACCAGCCCGATCCACCAGTACGGGTTCTCCCTGCGCGAGGCCACCCCGCGGGCGATCTCGAAGGCGCCGGCGAGGAAGAGGACCAGGCCCAGCACCGACGCGAGGGCGAAGAAGGTGTTGATCGGCCGGAGGAACGCCCACAGCCCGGCCAGGACGAACACCGCGGCGACGACGTAGTGCAGGACGCGCCAGCCGCCGTCCACCATGGCGGCGAGGCCGGCCTCGTTGACCCCCGCGACCAGGAGGACGCCGCCGAGCAGCGCCCCCACGGCCGCGAGCGAGCCGATGTCGGCCCGGAGCACCAACCAGGCGACGAGCAGCCAGGCCACCCCGGCGACGACCATCACCCACCAGTACCGGGCCGACTCCCGCAGCAGCACCGGTCCGGTGTCCCGCAGAGCTGTACGTCCTCCGCCGTCCATGGCGTCCTCCGACGGTCGTGCGCGGCATGCGGTCATGCCGCTGCTGGCGGTCGGGATGAGCCTCCCGCGCGGGGGGCGGACCCGACCACGGGCCTACGTCCCCGTGCCGGGCCTCAGGCGTGGTCGGTGGGTGCGGTGCCGGACCGGGAGGTGGTGACCGCCTGGTGCAGCTTGTCGACGAACCCGTCGACGATGGAGGGCGAGCGGTCCGCGGGCAGGGGCGCCGACGGCAGCAGCACCCACAGCAGCAGGTAGACGACGACGCCGACACCGGCCACGGTGAGACCGACCATGCCGACCCGCCACAGCACAGCATCGATGCCGCTGTACTCGGCGAGGCCGCCGCAGACGCCGCCGAGCCAGCGGTCGGTGCCGCTGCGACGCAGCTCCCGGCGGACGGGAGGAAGAGTGGGCTGGTTCGGGATCGCGTTGGTCATGGGACGAGCGTGGCCCCGTCCGGACGGCGCCGGAACCGGGGAACGCCCTGATCGGCCCCCCGTTCCCGGCATCGGGGTGGTCCCTCGTCCCGACTCGGGGTGCCGGCACGCGTGGCTGCGCAATGCGCGAGCGGGGGGCCGGCCCGGTGGCTCAGGAGCCGGCGGGCGTGCGGCTGCGCTGCTCGGCGCCGACGTCCCCGTACGGGTAGTCGGCGCGGCCGGGGTCGCTGACGGCGTCCAGCCGGGCGCGGTCCTCCGGCTCCAGCGTCACGTCCACGACGCCCACGTCGTCGCGCAGCTGTCCGGTGGTGCGGGCCCCGAGGATGACCGAGGTGACGGCGGGCCGGTCGACCAGCCAGGCGAGCGCGACCTGCGGCATCGAGACGCCGCGGGCCTCGGCGACGTCCTGCACGACCGCCAGCACGTCCCAGGTGCGCTGCCGGGAGCTGACCCGGTCGTAGGCCTCCATGCCACGGCCGGGGTCCTCCCCCAGCCGGGTCGCGCCCTCCGGACGCTGGTCGCGGGTGTACTTGCCCGACAGCCAGCCGCCGCCGAGCGGACCCCACGGCAGCATGCCCAGGCCGTTGTGCAGGCAGGCGGGGACGATCTCGAACTCGACGTCCCGGACCAGCAGGCTGTAGCTCGGCTGCAGGGTGACCGGGACGGCGAGGTGCCGGTGCTCGGCGAGGTCGACGGCCCTCTGCACCTGCCAGGCGGTGAAGTTCGACAGGCCCGGGTAGCCGATCTTGCCCGCGGAGACGGCGTCGTCGAGGAAGCGCAGCGTCTCCTCGAGCGGGGTCAGCGGGTCCCAGGCGTGCAGCTGGTAGAGGTCGACGTGGTCGACGCCGAGCCGGCGCAGGGAGTCGTCGAGGGCGCGCCGCAGGTGGCGGCGGGAGGTGCCGAGGGCGTTGGGGTCCTCGCCCATCGGGAAACGGCCCTTGGTGGCGAGGACGACGCGGTCGCGGACGTCGGCCGGGCGGGAGGCCAGCCAGCGCCCGGTGATCTCCTCGGCCGCGCCGGCGGAGTAGACGTCGGCGAGGTCGACCAGCGTGCCGCCGGCCTCGACGAAGAGGTCGAGCTGCTCGTGCGCACCCGCCTCGTCGGTCTCGGCGCCGAAGGTCATCGTGCCCAGGGCGAGGGCCGAGACCGCGCAGCCGCTGCGGCCGAGCGTGCGGTACTCCACGAGGGGCTCCTGTTCGTCGGGGTCCCGCGCGACGCTGCCGCAGCAGTCCGGGGACCACCACTCCAGCTCGAGCCGCGACGGTGGCGCGTCAGCGGCTCCGGGGGTCGGCTGCCGCCCTGAGGAGGCCGGCGACCCCGGGCGTGGCGGCGTAGGCGCCGGCGGTCAGGAAGGACTGCTGGATGACCCCGCCCAGGTCGTGCCGCGACATCATGTCGTTGCCCATGGCGCGCTGCTCGGTCACACCCGGTGCGAAGACGACCGTCCGGGTCCCCGCCCGCTGCAGTGCTCTGACCTCGTGCTTCAGCAGGCGGGCGGCGTGCCGGCGCGAGGCCGCGTAGACGTCGGGGAGCCAGCCCGCGGGGCCGCTCATCGGCGAGATGACGACGACGAGGTCCAGTCCCCGACCGCGGAGGACCGCGGCGTTGGTGGGTGAGTGCACCCCGCCGTCGACGTACTGGTGGCCGCCGATCTCGACCGGGGCGAAGTAGCCGGGCACGGCACAGGACGCCGCGACCGCCAGGTGGACCGGCACCTCGGGCGTACCCGGGCGACCGAACACGACGCGGCGCCCGTCGCGTCGGCGGACCGCGCAGATCCACAGGTCGGGGTCCGGCCACCCCGGTCCCTCCAGCTCGCGGAGGGCGGCCAGCTGTTCGGCGATGTCGTGCCGGCCGGGGGCGATGAGGGCCATGCTGGCCGCCAGCGGCCGGAACCGCCACGGCCGGGTCAGCGCCCGCTGCACCATGTGCCGCCCCGGCAGCCGCAGGGGCCGGCGCAGGACGTGCAGCGGGTTGAAGGGCGCGAGCTCGGGGACGGGAGTGCCGGCCACGTGGCGGAGGACCTCGCCCTCGTCCGACAGCGGCGCCTTCACCGTCCAGGCAGCGAGGTCCTCGGCCGAGACGCCCAGCCGCAGCAGCGTGCCGGTGATGGAGCCGGCCGACGTCCCGACGATCACGTCGACCGTGCGGGCGTCGAAGCCGAAGTCGTGCTCGAGCACCGCCAGCACGCCCGAGTGGTACGCCTGACCCACGACGCCGCCACCGCCCAGCACCACGCCGACGCGCATCACGCAACGAGCGTGCCAGGCCCCCCCGTCCGGTGCGCGACCACCTCCGCGGCGCGGGGCGACCGCCGTGCCGGCCGGTGGAGGCGGTGCCACGCCCGCCGCCCACCGACCGCTGCGGCTCAGGTGCGGCTGCCGCCACCGATCATGGGGTCGTCGCCGCCGTCCCGCACGCCCCGCTCGACGCCCTCGGTGGAGGACGGCGCGGTGTAGCCCGCCGGGTCCGACTCCGTGGTGAGCGTGTCGTCCCGCACCACGTCCGGGGGTGGCTGCTCGACGACGGTGACCTCCTGCGGCTGGCGCACGCCCTCCGTCGGCCGCTGCTCCTGCTCGCTCCCCTGCGACGCGGCCACGGCGGCACCGGCCGCGGCGACGCCGGCCACGGCGGCCACGCCGGCGGCGACGGCCTTCCCCGACACCCCGGCCTTGCCGCTGTCACCGTGCGAGCCGACGGCGTCCCCGACCCCGGGCGTGCCGACGTCGAGGTCCTCGTTGATCGAGCCGCGCCACGCGCCGGTGGCGTAGCCCTCGTCCTCGATCAGCCTCTTGAACCGCTCGAGGTCGTTGTCGACCTGCCGCTGGACGATGCCGAGCTTGTCGCCGATCTGCTCCACGACACCCTCGGGCTCGTACTCCAGGGTCAGGTACACGATCGTCGAGCTGGGGCCGGCGGCCTCGAAGCGGACCGCGCCGGCGTTCGTGGCTCCGCTGGTCGCGGCCCAGGCGACCTTGCGGTCCGGTTCCTGCTCCAGGACCGAGGCGTCCCACTCCCGCCGGACGCCGGCGATCTCGGCGACCCAGTGCAGGCGCCGGTCGTCGAGCTGGCGGACCTCCTTGACCCCGCCCATGAAGTGCGGGAAGTCCTCGAACTGGGTCCACTGGTTGTAGGCCTGGTTCACCGGTACGTCGACCTGGATCGACCTCTCGACCTTGGTCGTCATGGCTGGTCCTCCCTCGTCGCGGGCGATGGCCCACCCCCGCTACCCCCGGGTGCGACGGGTGATGCACGTCACCCTGAGCGAGCTGCGACGCGCGGGACGCGTGTGACGTGCGGGTTCGCGTCGGGGACGCCGTCCGCCGATGTGGCGGACATGCGCGCCAGCCACGTCGCCACCGCCCTCGCCGCCTTCCTCGCCGGGTCCACCGTCGCCACCCTCCTGCACCGCCGGGCCGCCCGCACGACCCCTGCCGCCACCGTCCTGCCGACCGCTCCGGCCGAGGAGCACGACGCCGTCGTCCTGCCCTTCGCCCGTCCGGTGGTCGAGCAGCCTGCGGCGCCGGCCGTCGCCACCCCGGCCCGCTGCGGCGACAGCGGCGGCCGCACCAGGGCCGGCGCGCCCTGCGGCGCCCGTGCCACCGCCGGTGGCCGCTGCCACCACCACCCGCTGGCCGCCTGAGCCGCTCCCGGTCCCCGCGGGGACGTCCCGTCGGCCATCGCGGGCCGACCGGGCGGATAGGCGCGCCACCTGCTGGGTAGCTGCGGGCGACGGCCGTCGACACGGCGTCCCGGCCGCTCAGGACAGGGGGCGACGATGACACTGCCCGATCGGGATGCGGCGAGGGACTGGATCGGCCGGACGGTGGTCGACCGCGACGGCGCCGAGATCGGTGTGTGCGCCGCCCTGCTGGCCGACGAGGCGACCGGGCTGCCGGAGTGGATGTACGCCGAACGCGACGAGCTGACCGTCGTGGTCCCGCTCCTCGACGCGACCGGGAGCGGGAACCGGGTGCAGGTCACGGTCACCCGGGCCGACGCCCACGGCGCGCCACGGTTCGGTCCGGCGCGTGAGCTGTCCCAGGACCAGGAGGCGGAGCTCTACCGCCACTACGGGATCGAGTACTCGACGACCACCTCGGACAGCCTGCTGCCGGCCACCGGGCTCGGGCCGACGGGAGCCGAGGCCACCGCACCCGAGCCGGCCGAGGCCGCGCCGGAGCCGACCCGGGCCGCGCCGACCGACACCCCACCGACCGGGTCCGCACCGGACGCGGCCGGCGGCCCGCTCGCCCGGAGCGGCGGCGCGCGGCGCGGTCGCGGGGTGGCCGCCGTCGCGGCCCTGCTCGCGGGCCTGGCAGCAGCGGTCGTCGCGGCGGCGCGCGTACGCCGGGGGTCGTCCCTCGGGTCGGTGCGCCTGCTGCGGCGCCGCACTCCCCCGCCGAGGTCGGCCGCGCAGCGCGCCCTCGCCGGCACGTCCGCCGTCCGCGCGCGGGCCGTGCAGGTCGCCGCAGCGGCCGGACCGGCATTGGGCGCCTCGAGCCGCCTGGCGCAGCGGAGCGCCTCCGCCGGTGCCCAGGTGGTCGGCCGTGCGGCCGCGGACGCCGCGCAGCGCGCCCACGAGGCGTCGGCGGCGGCCAGGACCTACACCGACGCGGCTGCGACGCGGCTCGCGCCGCTGCTCACGTCGACGGGGCAGGCGGCCTGGCGTGCCGCCCGCGCCAGGACGGAAGCGGCCCTGCGGGCGACCGACGCCGCCACCCTGGCGGTCGCGGCAGCCGTGCCGCGGGTGGCCGCCGGCGCCGGCCGGGCCGGGACGACGGTCCTGCACGCCGTGCTCGCGGTGGGCGCAGTTGTCGAGGCGGTACCCGAGGCGGTCATCGAGACCGGGGAACGACTGGAGAAGGGCTGGAGGAGAGTCATGGGCAGGTTGTCGTTGGGGCTCGGTTTCGGGATCGGGTACGTGCTCGGCGCGCGCGCCGGGCGGGGCCGGTACGAGCAGATCAAGCAGGCCGCGGCGGGCGTCATGGAGCGGCCGCAGGTCCAGCAGGCCGTGGAGCAGGTCAGGGCGGCCGCGCCGGCCCCCCTGCAGGGCAGCATCGACAAGCTGTCCGGGCGCGGGTCCGACCGGCAGAGCACCGGCACCGGCACCGGCACCGGCACCGGCACCGGCACGGTCGACGTCGAGGCGCTCGTGGTGGAGGAGGTCGACGTCGTGGTGACGCCACCTCCGCCGGCGTCCGGCACGGGCGGCTCCCGCGGGACGGAGACCCCGGTGCCGGACCCGCTGATCCCACCGGCCAAGTCGGACGACGGCCCCGCCGGCCGGCCGTGAGCCCGGTGTAGCCGCACGCGCAGGGGCGGGCGGGCGTCCTCCAGCCGTCCGCCCCTGCGACCGCCGGGCTCAGCTGTAGACGAGCGACCCGTCCTCGAGGTCGGCCTTGGGCAGCAGCTCGGCCTCTTCCGCGTGCTCCAGCATGTGCGTCCAGGGCTCACGGTCGCCCTGCTTGAACAGCACGTGCTGCGAGCGCATGACGTACCCGGCGTTGAAGTTCTCCGGGTCCGACCACGGCCGGATCTGCATGTCGGCGTCCTCCGGCCGCAGGGTCGGGACGACCATGGTCGCGCCCTTCGTCTGCATGGTCTCGAACAGCCGGCAGACGAGGTCGCTGACGAGGTCGGCACGCAGCGTCCAGCTGTGCCGGAAGTAGCCGAACACGTAGGCCATGTTCGGGATGCCGCTGATCATGATGCCGCGCCAGGTGACCCGTTCGGGGAACTCGACCGGCTCGCCGTCCACGGTGAAGGCGACGTCGCCGAAGGCGGACAGGTTGAACCCGGTGGCGCTGACGACGACGTCGGCCTCGAGCTCCTCGCCGGAGCCGACCCGGATCCCCGTCTCGGTGAACGTGTCGATGGTATCGGTGACGATCGAGGCCTTCCCCTCGCGCAGTGCCGCGAACAGGTCGCCCTCCGGGACGATCGCGATGCGCTGCTGCCACGGGCGGTAGCGAGGAGTGAAGTGCTTCTCGATGTCGAAGCCCTCCGGCAGCAGCGGCTTCATGGATTCCATGAGGTACGCGTGCAGCTCGTCGGGCGCCTCGTGCGACATCCGCGCCAGCTCGTTGGTCTGGGCGGCGTAGGCGCGGCGGAGGATCTCGTGCGTCCAGTCCTCGGGGATGTCCAGCTGGCGCAGCGTCACGGCCAGCTCGTGCGCGAGGGGCAAGGCGAGGAAGTAGGTGGGTGAGCGCTGCAGCATGGTCACGTGCGCCGCCTGCTGCGCGATCGCCGGGATCAGCGTGGCCGCCGTGGAGCCGGAGCCGATGACGACGACGCGTTTGCCGGAGAGGTCGAGGTCCTGGGGCCACTGCTGCGGGTGGATGACCTGACCCTGGAAGCGGTCCAGGCCCTCCCACTGCGGCTGATAGGGCTTCTCGTGGTTGTAGTAGCCCTGGCACATCCACAGGAAGTCGGTGGTGAACCGCAGCTGTTCGCCGGTGTCGCTACGGGTGACCTCCACGGTCCACCGGCGGTCCTCGGTCGACCAGCTGGCCGCGGTGGCGCGGTGGCGGTAGCGGATGCGCTGACCGAGGTCGTCCTCCTCGATGACCTCGTCGAGGTAGTCGAGGATCTCCTCCCCCGCGGCGATCGACGGTCCGCGCCAGGGCTTGAACCGGTAGCCGTAGGTGAACAGGTCACTGTCGGAGCGCACGCCCGGGTACCGGTGGGTCCACCAGGTGCCGCCACGGTTGTCCTGGGCGTCCAGGATGACGAACGACCGGTCGGGGAACTGTTCCTGGAGGTGGTGCGCGGCGCCGATCCCGGAGACCCCCGCCCCGACGATGAGGACGTCGACGTGCTGGGGCTCGGGACCGTCGCTGCGTGGCTCCTGGACGGTTGCCGGTTCCGTGGTCGTCGTCATGAGTGGGCCTCCAGTGTCCGAGGAGTGACCCGGACCACACTAGCCTCCGGCCGGAGCGCCCCGGGGGTGTTGCGGAACCGCAGCGACCCATGGAGCGGGTCCGTCACGACACCCCTCGACGGGGTGTCGGAGAAGCCGGACGGACGGCCGAGGCGCGGCACGTCCCGGAGGACCCGTCGCCCTCCCCGTCCCTGGTCAGGTGAGCGGGTGCTGGGCGAGGAAGTCCTGCACCAGGGGCAGGAACTCCTCGGCACGCTCGACGCCGAGTGCGTGGCTGGAGCCCGGGCCGGTGAACACGTGCAGCTGCGCCCCGGGGATCGCCTCGGCCACCTGCCGGCCGTGCCACGGCGGGGTGAGCAGGTCCTGCTCGCCGGCGATGACGAGGGTGGGCGCCGTGATGCCGCCGAGCCGGTCGAGCGTGTCGTGGGCCAGGTCGGCGTCCCACTGCTCCACGGTGGTCCGGACCTGCTGCTCGGTGTTCGGGAACAGCGGCAGCATCTGCTCGATGAGCTCGCCGAAGTCCGGGCTGTCGAGCAGCTGGGGTGAGAAGGCGATGCCGAGGGCCGTGAGCGCGGCCTCGATGTCGCCGGTGCGCCACGGGTGCGCCAGCCCCGTGATGACCGCGCGCTGGAATCCGTCGGTGCGGGCCCAGGTGCAGTAGAGGACGAGCGAGGCGACCCGCTCGGGAGCCGTCAGCGCCAGCTCCTGCGCGATGGCGCTGCCCAGGGAGTACCCCAGGACGTGTGCCCGCTCGATGTCGAGCGCCTCGAGCAACCCCCGGGCGTCCGCCGCGAGCGAGGCGACGCTGATCTCCCCCGACCCTCGCTCCGACCCGCCCATGCCGCGCAGGTCGTAGGTGACGACGCGGTGGCGGCCGGCCAGGACCGGCGCGCTCTCGGCCCAGAAGCCGAGGGACTGGGTCGTCCCGTTCACGATCAGCAGCGGTTCGCCCTCGCCGTACTCCTGGACCGCGACGGAGACGTCGCCGACCTGGACGGTCCGCTGTGGGTGCGTGGTGGGAGTGGTCACGGCGTCTCCATCGCTGTTCCGTGGCAGGGCAGGGAGGTGGGTGAGCACACCACAGGCGCGGGCCGGTCCGGAAGGGCGCACGGGGCGGCGGCCCTCGGAGCAGGACCCCAGGAACCGGGAGCCGGCCGTTCCGCGACTGTGCGGGGTCGGCGCTGGACCTGTCCCCCTCGCCGGACCCTCCCGGGACCATCTAGAACCCCAGGGCCCGCCAGGTCGCGGGCCCGACGATGCCATCGGCCGCCAACCCGGCGCGCTCCTGGAAGTACCGCACCCGAGCGTCCGTCCGCGGACCGAAGTTCCCGTCGACCACCAGCGGCGGGAGGCTCGGGTACCAGCGGTTGAGCGTCTCCTGGAGCCTCCGCACCGCGTCCCCCTGGCTCCCGAGCCGCAGCACCGGCATGGGGGGTGGGGGTGGCGGCGGTGGTGTGCCGCCCCCCATGACCTGGTTGAGCAGGTCCACGGTCAACCCGCCGTTCGCAGCCCACCACTGCAACTCGACGTGCCCGTGATCGAGGTGCGGCGAGGACCCGGAGTACGGGCGCCAGTCCGGCGCGATCGACGACCAGATGCTCCGGTTGTGGATGACGCACTGGAGACCGAGCTCGTAGGAGTTGAGGCGGAAGGTGTCCATCACCCCCCAGGACCAGTTGTTCCCGACAGGGGTCCCCAGGTCAGCGGCTCGTCCCTCGGCATGCAGGCTCAGTACGGATCCGCCGCTCACCGGACGGCAGTTGTAGATGCCGAGGTTCCTCGCGCCTCGGTTCCCGTAGGCGCCGAGCCACCACGACACCAGGTTCCGCGCGCCTTGGCTGGGGCCTCCGGTGCAGCTGCGCGCCCCCTGGTACCCCCCGATCTGGATGGTCACCGGCCGGCGTCCTCCGGTGCGGGCACCGCGTGCGGCGCCGGCTCGACGTAGTCCGGGTGCTCCGGGTCCACGATCGGTTCGGGGAGGGGCTCGGCGCCCTCCTCGCCGGGTCCGAGCGCCACCTCCGGGTCGACGTCGAGCTCGTTCGGCGAGCCGGGGCCGGGCTCCGACACCGCGCACCTCCTCCGCCTCGTCGCACGGGCTGGCGGCCCGCTGTTCTCGGCAGCGTTGCTGACCGAGGACGAGCCGTTCCGCATCCGCCGACCTCACTCTGCCCACCTCGCCCGGACGTCGACCAGAGCCGGGCGGCGCCGCGCCGGCCTCGGCGCGCCGGGCGACGGCGCGGCGGGCACGGGGCGTCCGCATCGCGCTCCACCGTCGGCTCGGCGACTTCCCTGCCGGAGGACGCCGTCTGGCGGTCGAGAGTCGCGGGCTGCCCCCGGGCGCTGCGGTGCACTCGCGGTCAGGCCGGGGCGACCCGACGCTCCCGTGCACGAGGTCGTCAGTCCTCGATGTCGTCGTCGCGCGCCGTGTCGGTGTCCCCGGTGTCGCCGTCGTCGTCAGTGGGCGTGTTGCCGTTGGTGCCGTGGGCGGCGGCTGCTGCGGGCGGCGGGTCGGCCGAGACCGTGCTGCCGGCCAGGACCGGGTCGGCTGGGGGGAAGGGCACCATCGGTGCGTCGGTGAGGATGGGCGCCATGGCGTCGTGCCAGATGCCCGCGGCCATGCCGCCGCCCTGGCCGCCGACGTCCTGGTTCCTCTTGGGGTTGAGCACCATCACGCTGGCGGAGTACCGGGGCGTGTAACCGGCGAAGGCGATCGAGAAGTTGTTCTGCGTCGTTCCGGTCTTGCCCGCGATCTGGTGGCCGGGGACGTAGGCCGCTGCGGCGGTCTGTCGGGGATGTCCCGGCTCGACGTCCTTCCGCATCATCTGGGCGAGGGTGTTGGCCACCGCTGGCGCGACGGCTCCGACGGTGCAGTCGTCCCTGCTGCCGACCGGTGTCCCATCGGGCCCGGTCAGCGGGGCACCGTTGCGGTCGAGCACCGCGGTGACCGGCGTCGGGTCACAGCGGGTGCCCTCGGCGGCCAGCGTGGCGAAGGCGTTGGCGAGGTCCAACGGGCTGGTGGCCTCGGCGCCGAGGGTGAACGAGCCGCGGTTCCCGCTGATGATCTGGTCCGCCGAGGATGCGGTGAAGTGCATGCCCATCCGCTCGGCGACGCGCACTGGACCCTCGACGCTGCCGAGGGCGTCCTGCAACGCCATGAAGTAGGTGTTGGAGGACATGTACAGCGCCTGTTCCATGGTCATCGTCCGCACGTCGGCATTGGCGAACGCCTGGACCACGTAGGGCCGGCCGTTGTCCCTGTAGACCCGGGAGACGTAGGGGTTGCTCGGGGTCAGGGTGTAATCAGCAGGAAAGCCCCGTTCCAGCGCGGCGGCGGCGGTGAACACCTTGAAGGTCGACCCGGCACCCTGGCTGTAGGCGGTGTTGAGCACCACGGACTCGCAGTCGGGCTCCGGGCAGCCGTAGCGGCGATTGACGCTCATCGCCAGCACGTGCCCGGTGCCGGGTTCCACCGCGGTGTACATGCCGGCCAGCGGGTCGCCCATCGGCAGGGCCGCGAGCACCGCCCGGTCACCGGCGACCTGCACGTCCGGGCGCAGGGTGGTCTGGATGGTCAACCCGCCGTCGTCGAGGACGTCCCGGCTGATGCCGAGCTCCTGCTGCAGGTACTGCTCCAGGTAGGCGCAGAAGAAGCCGCCCACGGTGGCATCGATGCAGCCGTTGGGGGATCCCGGGCCCGGGTGGACCTCCACCGGGTGGGCGGAGGCGGCGGCCAGCCGCTGGGCGTCGATGTCACCGAGGTCGTACATCCGCTTCAGCACCTGGTTGCGGCGGGCGAGGGCGGCCCCGGGGTCGGTGAGCGGGTTGTCGTTGGCCGGGCTCTGCACCAGGCCGGCCAGCATCGCCGCCTGCGGCAGTGTGAGGTCGGCGGCGTCCACGCTGAAGTAGCGCTGCGCTGCGACCTGGATCCCATAGGCCCCGTCGCCGAAGTACACGGTGTTCAGGTACCGGGTGAGGATCTCGTCCTTGGAGTGGGTCTCCTCCAGGACGACCGCCAGCCGCGCCTCCCGCAGCTTGCGCCCGAGGCTGCCCTCGGTGGCCGACCGCCGCTCCTCGGAGGTGTCGGCGGTCTGCGCGAGGGTCTGCTTGACCAGTTGTTGGGTGAGCGTGGAGCCGCCCTGCTGCACCGAGCCCGTCGCCACGTTGGTGGCCAGCGCGCGCGCCGTTCCCCGCACGTCCAGGCCCCTGTGCTCGTAGAACCGCGCGTCCTCGATCGCGACCATGGCCTGCTTCATCACCGGGGCGATCTGCTCGGTGGTCACCGGCACGCGGTCGTTGGCGTAGAAGGTGGTGATCACCGACCCGTCGGCCGCCAGCACCCGACTGTTGCCCCGCAGGTCGCCACTCAGGTCGGCCGGGAGCTCGGCGGATCGAGGCACCGACTTCCGCGCCAGCAGGCCGGCGCCGCTCACCCACGGCAGCAGCAGACCGGTCACCAGCGCTCCGGCCACCACCACCGCTACAGCCAGCCAGATCAGGGTCTGCGAGCGCGGGCGCATGGTGGAGCAACGTAGGAGACGTCGCAGGAGTAGATCTCCGGGCTCTGACCGGTGTCGTCGGCGCGGCGCAGGGTCCGCCGCATGTCGTCACCGGCGCCTTCCCCGCCGTCGCAGCTGGTCAGTGACCCACTGTGGGCGCCGGCGGGACCGCCGATCCGACCGCCCCGCCGTCCACGGGCGTACCGGGCGGCCACGGACCTCCGACCCGGAGGTGCTCGAAGGCATCACCTCAGTGAAGCCGCTGAGCCGCGCAGATCCCGCCGGCTACACGTTGAAGCGGAACGAATCTGGGCTCTTTGGACGACGTTGGCGAGCGACGGATATGGCCTCTGAGCTGCGCATACGCTGTTGAGCAAGATCGGCAGTGATGGGCCCTGGTTGACCCTTTTGCAGACTGTGTGCGGACTGCCCGTGGATCGGCTCGTCCCTCCACACATCCCAGGCGCTCGGTGCTGGTAGCTCTGCTGTCCGGTCGTGTCCTCCACGGTCCCCGCTGTCTGCGGAGCCTGGAGGGGGCATGGCAGCTCCTTGCTGAGCTACGACCGGTGCACCTGAGGAGCTCGACGTCGCCGCGTTCGTCGGCGGGCACGCGTGCGAGGGGGCCCCAGTACC
>DASQXT010000497.1:0-2186 GCA_035639575.1 Geodermatophilus sp. | reverse complement strand
GGCGGCGACCGGCGGCTGGACGGGGACGATCCGCTGGGTGAGCACCGTGGTGCCCACCTGCGCGCCCTGCTCGGTCATCACCGAGCTCCAGCCGGCGATGCGGTGCACGAAGCTCTCGCGGTACTCGTGGCGGATCGCCGGACGGGTCACGTAGGTCCCGCGGCCCTGCTCCCGCACGAGGTGCCCGTCAGCCACCAGCCCGTCGACGGCGCGGCGCAGGGTGATCCGGCTGACCCCGTACTCCTCGCACAGGACCGGTTCCGGAGGGAGCAGCGTGTGCTCGGGCAGCGCGGACACCCGGCGGCGCAGGTGCTCGCGGACCGAGAGGTACTTCGGTCCCGACACGGCGCTCGTCACGCCCCAAAGGTACTGCGCGTGTAGACGTCTGGTCGTCTACAGACGTCTCCCTCACCCGGCAGTGTGCTCCACGGCCCCGGTTGATCCCCCGTCGAGGGGACGCGTGTGCGGCAGAGACGGACACCACACATGATGTGGTGTCTTCTCGGTGTCCTCACCTGGGCACTGTCACAAGTGGCTGAGCGCCGAGGGCGCCGAGGACCGGAGGGGGACCGATCGTGGCCCAGGACCACCGCGCCCGTCAGTACGCCTCCACGCACCAGCGGATCTACGACGCCGCGATGGAGCTGTTCGCCCGGCACGGCTACGAGGACGTGTCGATCGCCCGGCTGGCCGCGGCGGCCGGGGTGTCGGTGCAGACCTTCTACGCGCACTACCCCGGCAAGGACGAGCTCCTCATGGCCCTCCCGGAGCGCGCCGAGATCGACGCCCTGGTCGCGACGGTCCCGGTCGACCGGCCCCTCGGCGAGCGCGTGCACGGGATCATCCACGCCTTCCTCCACGAGCCCGGCGGAGGCTATTGGGCCGACGCCCTGGCCCGCTGGCGGATCATCGCCACGACCCCGGGGTTGCGCTACCGAGCGGCGGAGTACGAGCGGGCGACGGCGCAGATGTGCCTCGACGCGCTCGGCGAGAAGGGGAACCCCGCAGCCACCGTCGTCGTGACCGCGCACCTGTCCGCCTACACCCAGGCCCTGCTGCGCTGGGCGGAGACCGACGGCGAGCTGGCGCTGGAGGACGTCGTCCAGGAGGCCCTGGACGCGCTGCACGAGCTCTGAGCCTCAGGGGGCGCGCAGCTCGACGACCGCGACCTCGGGCCGGGCGCCGATCCGCATCGGCGGCCCCCAGAAGCCGGCTCCGGTCGTGACGTAGAGCTGGGTGTCCCCCACCCGGGACAACCCCTGCACGGCCGGCTGGTCCAGCCGCACCGCGTAGTCGAAGGGCCACAGCTGGCCGCCGTGCGTGTGCCCGGACAGCTGCAGCCCGACCCCCGCGGCCGCCGCCTGCTGCACCTGCACCGGCTGGTGGGCCATGAGCACCAGCGGGACGGCGTCGTCGCGGCCGTCCAGCGCGGCGTCGAGGTCGGCGCCGTGGCCGGGGACGCCGGAACTGACCGCCGTCCGGTCGTCGATGCCGGCCAGGTCGACCGACGCGCCACCGCGGACGATCGGCACCCGCTCGTTGCGCAGCACCTGCACTCCAAGGGTGGGCAGGTGACGCAGCCACGCGGTCGTGTCGACGAAGTACTCGTGGTTGCCGGTGACGAAGTACACGCCCTGCTCGCTGACCAGGTCGGCCAGCGGTGCCACCTCCTCCCGCAGCTCGCCGAGCTCGCCGTCCACCAGGTCGCCCACGATCGCCACGACGTCGGGCCGCTGGGCGTTGACGATCTCGACCAGCCGCTCGAAGCGGCGTCCGCCGTACAGGGCCGAGAGGTGACCGTCGGAGAAGGTGACGATCCGCAGGCCCTCCAGGGCCGGGTCCAGGCCGGCGAGGGTGATCGGCACCCGGCGGACGACGGGGGCGCTGTTGGCCAGGTAGGCGCCCGTGCCGGCCGTGCCCAGCGCGACCGCCCCCGCGGTCACCGCCACACCGCGGGCCAGCAGGAGTCGACGCGAGGGAGAAAGGACCCCGTCCTCCTCACCGCACGCAGGCTCGCGGCGAGCCTCTGGACGGTCGGCGACGCCGCGGGAACGGTGGCGCAGGAGCAGCCGGACCGGCTCGAGGACGAGCAGGGTGAGGAACAGGTAGAACGCGATGCCCAGCCAGCTGAAGCCGATCCACTGCACGACCGTGCTCAGCGTGGAGTCCTCGCGCCGCAGCAGGAC